>CAYXFO010000273.1:0-6441 GCA_964464255.1 uncultured Pirellula sp. | reverse complement strand
AACCGAAATACCCCAGGCAAGATTCGAACTTGCGACCTCAGCTTTAGGAAAGCCGCGCTCTATCCAACTGAGCTACTGGGGCTCGTCACTTGATCACGATTTTGCTTGTAATGAACCAATGTGGCTTAAGCCCTACTCAAACGAGTCTTAGTTCACCCGCTAGTCTATTCGATCGGGAATCGTCCGACTATGTCACTATCAGCCCGCGAGGTCTTCCCTCATGCGTCCCTCGCTCACGCGTCGGGTTGAGGTAGACCACCTTTTCAACTCCCCCAGTGGTTTCGCAAAACTCGAAATGCTATATTCCCATCAGCCCTGCTGATTCAGCAGGGGCGAGTATCGGCTTTTGCTTATGAATGACCGTTCGTGAACTCTGGCGATGACGGAGGTTAGGATGAAGGCGAGCAAGGTCCTGAATCTGGCGTTCCTTCAGGAATTGAAGGAATCGCATTCCAACTTGTGGGAAGATGTCAATATCCTTGGCTCCTACGTGCAGGAACCCTTTTGCCCGGATTGGCTCGAGCAAAACGGTGGGTCTCTGCTGAGACGTTTGCGAGAAGGCCTGTGCTCGCAATACCGCTTGGAAGAAACATACGGTTATGTCGACGGCCCGATCGGCCCAACCGATCCTGACATTGAAAAAGCGATCGACCAGCATCTTCGCATCGTTCTTCAGTGCGTTGCCTTGAGCGAGCAGTGCGATGACCTCGAATACACGGGCCGCCTGCGCGTTGAATCAACCGTCATCTGGCGACAGATGCGAGCGATGTACGATGCGATCCTCGAACACGAAGCCCTCGAGCGACGGATCATCTCGCGCGCACTCGGACTGCAGATCCCCAGTCCCCTACCGACCAACCTGGGTAGCAACCAATCGCTTGCTACTTGATCGGTTCGTCCTGCTGTGAAGTCGATTTCACGTTCCATTCCGGAACATACAAGTCCAAGTATTCGACAATAGCGGTCGCTAAGTCTTCGGCGATTCGCGCTCGATTGGCCGCCTTGCGATAATCCGCGCCAAACTCGAGTTGCACTGCATCAATGCCCTCCGGTCTGTGGCTGCCATGGGTTTGAACGATGTAACCTCCGGTAAACCCAGCTTGCTCCCGTCCATCGAACGGATCGGGATACACCGTCCAACCACGTTTTTTGAGAAGTCCGAAGAGACTGTCGTCGCCAACATGCGAAGCGTCCCCGAAACGTTCGCGCAGACGTGTCACCGTTTTGCCTTGATTCGTCCCTCGATAGACTGTCTCGGCGCTGGTTCCTTGACCATGCACGTCAATCAATATTCCAGCTCGGTGCGTTGCAAGTATCTCCCGACAAAATGAACGGCAGGAATCGTGATACCGCTCGTAAACCGGTTTCGCATCTTCGTCTTCATAAGCGATCTCGGCAGGACGATTCGGATCGAGGAATTTGCGATGCGCAGCGCTGATGACTGAGTAGGGACGCTTCCCCGTCTTGCGCTCCAACGCCGCTACGACCCCTTTCGCCAGTTCCTCCGTCCCGCCATCGCGGCCTGCGAAGAAACCGGAAGCCCCCTTGGGCAACCCTTCCCCTAACCTGGGCTCGACCCCTCGGATCTTCATCGTTCCGCCATGCGGCGCCGAAATCAGCACAGGCAAACGCCCAGTCTCCACCAATATCAACTCTTCCAAAACATCCGACTCCTTCATCCGCACCGTCTTGCTCTCGCGCTTAGGTGCATCGACTTGTTCAAGCAATGAGCTATCCTGGGCCGAACCGCAAGTCGCTACCAGACAGACCATCAATAAGCCGAATGATTCGATCGCGAATCGTATCCGCCATCGCATCCACAACCTCTGATTCATGATTTCAACGATGCCCTCTTCAAGCGGTCCATGATTGCCATGCCGATTCCCTCCAAGGGAACCGCTTCGCAATCGATGATATCAATGCCTTGATGGTCCATCATGCGGAATGTCTCAAACAAGCGTGATGCGTAGTCTTCGACATTGTCACACTGGACCACCATAACGTAATCGTTTGCCTGATCGGGCCGATGGATACCGATCCAGCCCCGATTGCCAGATTTCGAACCGGAATCCGCCCCCTGTTCGGCCCGCGAACAAATGCGAACACTCGCGTTGGGTTGATAGTGTCGATGCTTCATCCCCGGAGAGGCGGTCGCATGCTGCTGATCGGCAGCGATGGTTTGGCTGGCATCGGTGATTCCTGGTAGCATCTTCTGTAATATCGAGAAATCGATTGCGCCATGCCGCAGGATACGTGGTGGATCATGCAGAACATCCAGAACGGTGCTCTCGAGACCGATCCGGGTCGCCGGTCCGCATACGATCCCATCGATCTTGCCATCGAGATCCTCTGCGACTGCCTGCCACGTCGTACCGCTTGGACGCCCGGATAGATTCGCGCTCGGCGCGACCAAGGGAACGTGGGCGAGTCGTATGAACTCAATCGCCACGGGATCGTTCGGCATCCGTACGGCAACCGTTGGCAGACCGGCCGTCACACTCGATGGGATCCTCTCGGATTTCGGGAGCAGCAGCGTCAATGGTCCCGGCCAGAATCGATCGATCAATGACTGAGCGATGTCTGGAACATGGCTTGCGACCTGATGCAACATCATTACATCGGAGATATGAACAATGAGCGGATTATCTTGAGGACGGCCCTTTGCCACGAAGATTCTCGCGATAGCTTCCGAATCGAATGCATTGGCACCGAGTCCGTAGACGGTCTCGGTCGGGAAGGCGATGATTGCACCGTCTCGTATCGCGTCCGCGGCTTGGGCAAGTTCATTGAGTTCATATCGCTTGGTCGTGCGATCGCTGCCCATCATGCCTTCCGTTTCTTGCCCCCCTTGGGACCGTACATTGGCTTGATGCGTCGCGGTTGATCGGAGACCTTTGAGATACGCAGTTGTCGGCCGACGACCCATGCCCGCCCCAATACCTTGAACGCCTCGCGAGGCATCCCGGAGGGAAGGTCAATGGTGCTGAAGTCATGATGGATTCGGATGGGGCCTATGTGTCTTGAATCGAGTCCGATTTCGTTGGCTACCGCTCCGACGAGGTTGCCGGGTTTCACGCCATGAATGCGTCCCACTTCAACACGGAAAGACTCCATATCCGCACCGATGTCGTCGCCCAGATCCACCATTCCTTCTCGTGGCCCGCGTTTGCGATCCCGCTTCGATCCGCGATCATCGCGCTCTCGCGCAGGTGGCCGATCCGCGGCTTCGCTGACGAAGAACGGACGATCACCCTGCGCTAGCATGGCGAGGCCCGCGGCTACTTGCAGGACGCTTAGTTCGTGTTCTTCCGCACACTGCGAAACGAGTTTCTCGAAGTGTCGGAATTGTTCTCCACGAAAGGATGCCGTTTTCGCATCGGCACAAGCGACAGCGATTCGTTCCTTGAACCGTGTTTCCCGCAAAGCGTTGATCTCTTTGGAGGTTGGGATAGTCATGGGCTCGATCCCCTGACCGGCAGCTTTATCGAGTTCCCGCAAGGCACCTCGCTGTTTAGGGGAAAGGAACAAGATCGCTTGTCCGACCCGTCCCGCGCGGCCTGTTCGACCGACACGATGCACATAGGCTTCGGCATCGGCTGGCAGATCGTAGTTGATGACATGGCTGATGCGCTGAACATCCAGACCGCGTGCGGCGACGTCGGTCGCGACCAGTAGATTGATCGTTCCTTCTTTGAGCTGTTCGATTGTCCGTTCGCGTTGGGCTTGGGGAATATCCCCGTTGAGTGCGACCGCCGAATAGCCTAGGGCCTTCAATTGGTCGGCAACTTCTACGGTCGCGATCTTGGTTTTCACGAAGACGATCACGCCATCGGTCGCTTCGGCCTCGAGGATCCGCTGCAGCGCCTCGAGCTTGTGTTTGGGGTCGACGATCAAGAAGCGTTGCTGAATCGTATCGGCCGTGCGTTGCTTCGAAGCGACGGTAACAACCGATGGATTTTTCAGGTGCTGATCAGCGATACGTCGAATCGGATCGGGCATCGTAGCCGAGAAGAGTGCGATCTGACGATTCTCAGGCGTCTGCTGCAGGATCCATTCCACATCTTCGACGAACCCCATGCGAAGCATTTCGTCCGCTTCATCGAGTACTAAGCACTGGAGCATGTCGATGCGGAGTCGCGATTCACGCATGTGGTCCATGATCCGGCCGGGAGTCCCGACAACCACATGGGAGCCCCGTCTGAGGGCACTGATTTGGGTCGCGTACGAACTTCCTCCGTAGATCGGAGTCACGCGCAGACCTCGCAGGTGTTGCCCGTACTTCAAAAACGATTCGGATACTTGGATCGCCAGTTCGCGCGTTGGGGTTAAGACCAAAACCTGCGTCTCAGGCAACTGGACGTCCAGTCGACTCAGAAGCGGAAGCGCGAAGGCGGCCGTTTTGCCGGTCCCCGTTTGCGCTTGACCGAGCACATCGCGACCGGCCAGGAGCGGCGGAATCGTTTTCGCTTGGATTTCGGTGGGGTGTTCGTAGCCCGATTGCTCCAAGGCCCGACATAATTCCGTGGGCAAGTTCAAATCATGGAAACAGACCTGGCCTTCGGCCAGCTCAATAGTGCTCATGGCATCCTCAAATAGTTTTCTGTCAGTCGAAACGACCCAACTTTTCGTTGGCTGCCACGCATGCGGCGGCAGAAACACGCGAAAAGGTCGGTTCGACTCAGCCACTGAGGGGACCACCGGTCCTGCTGAGCTATAAGAACACTTCTTTCCAAGCGTTTTTCATCGCAGAGCCACCGATAGTAGTCGCAACCCCCTGTTTGGATAAGGGGTAAACCATCCCTTTTCAGATCGAATGGTCAGAATCGCGATCCTTGGTATAACAATTCAACTCTCAACGCAGGCCTGCTCGTCTCGATGTAGGCGGCTAGTCTGCCCATTCGGAACCATTGATACTCTTGCCTTTCATTCTCTTGATGGAGAGCCATAGCCATGTCGGATTTTCGTACCGAAGTTGACTCGATGGGTGAAGTTCAGGTCCCCGCGCGAGCGTACTACAGTGCTCAAACACAACGAGCCGTTGAGAACTTTCCTATTTCCGGCTGGACACTTCCTGTTGCATTGGTCCGTGCAATGGGGCGAGTCAAACTAGCATGTGCGGCGGCGAATCACGATCTTGGCAAACTTACTAGTTCAGGCAAAAACCCGCTCGATGAACAGCAAGTGAAGGCGATGTGTCAGGCCTGTGAAGAAGTGATCGCGGGCAAGATGGACTCGGAGTTTCCGGTCGATGTGTTTCAGACCGGCTCGGGAACCTCAAGCAACATGAATATCAACGAGGTGATTTCTAACCGCGCCATTGAACTGTTGGGGGGCGATCGATATTCGAAGACCAAGCCGATCCATCCCAACGACCATGTCAACATGGGCCAAAGCACGAACGACACCTTTCCGACTGCGATCCATGTCGCGACCGCGTGCGAGATTCGCGAACGTCTGATTCCTCAATTGCAACGATTCCACACGAGCCTCATGGACAAGGCCAAACAGTGGGACAAGGTCATCAAGATCGGGCGCACGCACTTGATGGACGCAACGCCGCTGAGGTTGGGCCAAGAGTTCGGCGGTTTCGCCCGACAGATCGAGCTGTCGATCGAGCGAGCCAGGGTGGCTGAGCGCGCCGTGTACGAATTACCAGTCGGTGGAACCGCCGTTGGTAGCGGCATCAACACCCACCCAGAGTTCGGCAAACGGGTCAGCGACCACCTCGCGAAACAGACGGGCATCCCCTTTGTCGAAGCAGTGAATCACTTCGAAGGCAATGCACAGCGAGATGGTTTGGTTGAATCCCACGGACAAATTAAGACAATCGCCATGACCCTCTTCAATATCGCGAACAACATCCGATGGCTCGGATCGGGTCCGCGCTGTGGATTCTTTGAAGTGATCCTCCCCGATCGTCAACCCGGTTCGTCGATCATGCCGGGCAAGGTGAATCCCGTAATGTGCGAGAGCATGATGCAGTTGACTGCACGCGTGATCGGCAACGACGCAACCATGACACTATCCGGGGCTACAGGGGGAAATTTCCAGCTCAATATCATGATGCCCGTCATGGGGCACGCCATGCTCGAAAGCATCATGCTGCTGGCAAACGGGATCAGTGCCTTCATCGAGTTCTGCATGGATGGCCTCGAAGCAAACGAAGCCGCTTGCGAAGCAAGTGTGGAACAGAGTTTATCGATGGTCACCAGCTTGAATCCCTACATCGGCTATGAGAAAGCGGCGAAGCTCACGAAAGAGGCATTCGCTTCGGGCAAAACCATTCGTGAATTGTGCTTGGAGCAGAAGATTCTGGAGCCAGAGGTGCTGACCAAAGCCCTCGATCTATTCAGCATGACCGAGCCACAAGCGTAAAACTCGTGACAAGCTTCAGCCTCAGAACTCACTAGCCGACGATTCCATCTCCACGAAACCATCCCA
>CAYXFO010000272.1:0-6466 GCA_964464255.1 uncultured Pirellula sp. | reverse complement strand
GGGATGATCGAGCCTAGCGAGCAATCGGTCTCTAATCCCGTCGGTATTGAGTTTGCGTGTGATTTGCTCGCGGGCTCGATGTCGCCGTTGCTGACCAGATTGAGATTCGTCGGAGAGAGCGATTCGCTTCGGGATAGCATCAGCTGCTTTGCGCCCGGCTTCCGAACCGATAGCGAGCAAGAAACCGTTTTCTATTTCGGTGAGTGCCAGATCGAATCCTTTCTCGCATTCGGGACCAGTTCCCATGGAGGTGCAAAAGCATGTCGCGGCCGCTTGCGTGCAATTGACGGCAATGATGAACAACTGACTGCGCCGAAGTTGATAGAGTGGATCTTGGGTTTCGCCGTTGACGAAGACTTGGTCTTGGACGGCGATTGCGGCTAGTTCGCAGGCTCTCACGCCGAGGAATGCATACCGAGGGCTCTCGATGTCTGGCGATTGCATGGTCCAGCCATCCGGCGTTCGCCGCGACCTCATGACTTCCGTAAGGGGCGGGAAGAGGTATTTCTTCCAGGAATGAGGTCCGACATTGAAACCGAAATGTTCCTGATCTGATCTTGGCTGCAGTCGGTAGACGCCGGGTTGGGAGTCGTCGGTCCAACCGCGTGGCAGTTCATCGACGTGGCGAATCGAATCGTAGACGATCGCTCCTTGGTCAATGCGAGGACCGACAACGTCATGTCCAGTATCGGCGAGATAGTCGATCAGTTTTTGCAAACCCTCCCGATCGATCCACCAGAGTTTTTCGGTATCGTCGGCCATGGACAATCCTTGGGAAATCATGTGCTCTGCGGGGATGCGGGGGCGAACAGATGGAGCAATTGCAAGCGGGTGGCGGTCAATCGCTGGGCGAGTGCCATCGACAGCAGCCGCATGAATTGATAGCCGAACTCATGATCGCTTTGCATCCGATCGCTAACCAATCGGGCATCGATCGCGATGAACCGTGCATGTCGGATGCAGAGTGCCGAGCAAGTCATGGTTCCGCTTCCCAGGATTGCCGACCAGGCTACGAGATCTCCTGGCCCGAGGGATAGGATCCGCTGCGAGCCACGGGTTCGGACTTGCATGACCAAGTCGATCTGTCCGTCGAGCATGACATAAACGTAGGGATTGCTTTGCCCTTCGCGGAACAGGAACTGGCCGGGTTGGATTTCAAGGATTTGCGAGGCGTCGACGATTTTGTGGATTTGGTCATCGGACAAATATTTGCCGACGACGGTCGAGGCGAGTTGTTCGATGATCGGATGTGCAGAAGGAAGATGCGTCATGGTTTCTTCAGTAGACCCTTTAACGGGCAAGATTTCAATCGCACCAACAGCGACATGCACAGCGATGCCATCGGGCTAATTTGCCGCCAGCTTGGCTTCGGTCCATGGTTCAAAAATCGGATAGCTTGCTTCGGGCGTTGACCATCCGACGAGATAGCGCAGACGGCTTCCTGAAATTTGGCCCCGGGGAAATCGGAAACTTCCATCGCTGGCCTTTGGAATGAACGCTATTTCAACTGTTAAAACACCTTGTTTCTCGAATGCACAGATCATTTTTGCCGATTCGCTCGCACCCTCGGTAGCCTCCACGCGGATAACGATTTCACCCTCTTCGACCGTGAGCTTTGAAGAAAGTCGCGGAATCCGTTTCAGAAATTCCGATTCTCGCTCCTGGAGTGCGTCGAGCTTTGCTTCATAGGCCGACGAGAGCATTTCCAAAGATGCGCCATTTTTCTGCAGCAGTGTGCTCCACAGCTCGGAGGCTCGATATCCAGTTGGCATAGTCAGACTTCGAGCGGTCTCCATCATTTGGCGAGGCATAGATGGACCACCGATATCTATCAACGATTGCGCGACCAAGTATCCAAGTGGGTAGACAATGTTCTCATCGCGTGTTTGTTTCATCAATGCATCATCGCAAAGGACGAACAGCGGTACGCGACCGCGGGAATCGACTGCAACGGCCCATCGTTCCATCTTCAAAATCTCTGCTGCTGTCTCTTCATCCTTAGGAGACAATTGGACCGCTGTCGCGACGCCCTCGTGAAACACTCTTAGTGAATTAAAGTAAGCCGTCGCCTTACCATCGCTCAACTTGTTGATGTAGACATGGCCAACTTCATGCCGCAGCGTTTGAAGGAAATCGAATTCGCTGCTCGACTTGGATAGCGGGACTCGAACCCTCGTCCAATTGGTTACGCCCGCTGCATGACCTGGAACGGACCCTCCAAGATCCACGACGATTCGACCATTTACAGGGGCGGGATTTTGGAAAAAGTCCATGACTTGCTGGTGAACTGGGTCCATGGAATGCTGCACTTCGTTGACGACTTTCTGCGATGATTGCCGATACACGAGTTGGAAATAATCGGTTTCTAATCCGTCGAATGCGTCCACTCCCGCCGGCGAATCCGTCAACATGCCTTGCGGCTGCATTTCATCTCCTGCTGCCCGCTCCACTACCGGGCGATCGTCGGTATCGTCGACGTTTCTGGCCGCCCAAGTCGTCAGTAGCACGAACCATACGATGGCTGCCAGCACATAGCCAACGGCTGTGATGTAACCACCTATGGGCAGGTCGGAATAACGATCCATCATTTGCGTGATGCGGCCGTCCCGACGGAGAAAAACAAATGCGGCGAGCACCCAACCCATTGCTGCTAAACATGCGTACCCGATCATTTGCTTGAATGGCCAGACGATTTTTCCTTCGACAACGTTGGGTTGTACCAACGCATTCAGGTCCAACCACGTCGATAAAGGCCCTTCTCGCATCCCGATCCAGACCAAAATCGAAACCACGATGCCAAACAAGAGAGGAAACCACTTCCGTGAGAAGGACAGGAAAGCCACACCTCCTAAAACGCAGCTATTCAAGAGAACGCGCGTCGTGAAACTGGCCGTCATTTGCAACGTGTCGATTGGCTCGGAAAGCGAATCTCGCTCTAGCCATGCAAAGTACCATTCATAGGTTTCCATGAATACCTCCATGACGAAGGCCATCACCAATGCCGCGATCGCCTTGTGCATAAAGATACTCAGACGACTCACCGGTAGGCCATCGAGAAACACCAGGGTGCGGTGCTCGCGTTCCTGACCGATCATAGCGACCCCAAACACTATTCCAATCAAAAACGAATTGATAACAACGTTGAGCACCTCCTCACCACTATCGCTGCTGGATGGCTCGGGGCGATCGGGGAAGCCAAGGAGACAACGGTACGCCAGATCGATCGCTTGAATGGCTAGAATCAAACCAATACCGAGTCGCAAGCCCAACATCTCTTTCTTCAGAAGGGTCAGGTTCATCATCGGCCACCCTCCTTCCCGCTCTCCCGCGAAGAGGGGATCAAATCGGATAGCTCCAACTTTGTTGTCGACCGCAAAACGGAACGGACCGAGTACCAAGAGTCGTGAATCGTTGCTCGAACATCGTACGGTGCTTGATAACCAAGCACTTGCACAAGGAAAGCTCGCAGCGTTTCCGGTGTCGTCTTTTCGTTCAAAGCAGCCACGAGTCGACCTGCGGACTCCTCCGCTCGACTCTCGCCCACCTCCTTCTTGTAAGCTCGCCATTGAAGAAGATCGGACTCACGCAGCTCGCGATCGACCCGATCTTCGGTAGGTGCTTCGGAATCGATCTGCTCATGGGTCTCTACGGTGTCCTTTCTCGCAATCCACCAGACCGCAAAACCGGTATTCACCCAATCCCGAGTATCGGAATCGAGCCTATTGTGTTGATGCGCCATCAGCACCGACCGAACCACCATCCTGAGCCATCGCTCGTCGTCCGGAGCCGTCTTCCTAGCGTTCAACCGGACCAACACACCCTGTCGCGTGTCCAAATCCCCGAGTTCGAATCGACCCGATCCGAAGTCCGGACGATGGACTAAGAACAACTTGGGCAAACCTGCAATACCAAGATACTCACCCGTTTCATTAAGCAATTCCGAAGTGGACTTGGCATGGCGTTGGAGTGCATCGAGTTCTTCATCTTTGGGTGTAGCTACGGCAGCTGCCACGGAGACGGTACCCCGTGCGTAGGCAACATCGATCGAGCCAGGCAAGTAAAGAGGCTCAGTACTCTTGCGTCGCTCCACCACCGAAACAATGACGAAAAGGACACCTATAATCATCGCGGTCATCGCGAGCTTTTCGCGAAAGGACATCTTCTCGGCCAACATGCTGGCCATATTCGCATCGCGAAATAACCCAAACGAAAATCCGATCGCGGTGAAAACTGCGATCAATCCCAGTGTATAGGCGATCGGAACGATCGGAATCTCGAAACGTTCGTACGCAAACTGCTCACCGATCAAAGCAAACGGCCCGAATCGACTCACCTTGATATCAAGCTGGTTCTCAAGAGCCATCAGGGTGAAAATCAATACAAAGCCGGTGGCAAACCGGTACCTTCCCAAGAATGCGAACGCAAACAACGCAGACCAACAGCACCAAGCCCAAAGAAAAGTTCGGATCAATAGCAAACCCGCAAACCTCGGCGACATCCCCTCGTTGAACCAGTTGAGCAACATCGTGACCCCGAGGAGAAGCATTGCGGTAATCAACGTCACCGCCATTCCCAACAGGTATTTGATCAACAGAAAAACGAATCGAGGGACAGGTAGTCCTTCTAAAAATACCTGCGTTCGCTGCCGAAACTCATCCGCGACGATGGCGTTGGCGAGGATCAGTGTGAACAAGGGAAAAAATAGCCAAAGAAACCAGCTGAGATTGTAGAACTGGCTTCCTCCCAACAACGCCAACTCTCTCATCCCTCCATACACGAGCCAACCGCAGGGAATGACGAACGGCAGCAGCAGCAACAGCAAGCGATGTTGGTAGAACTCTTTGCTCAGGATTCCGCGTATCACCAGTCGAGACTCCTTGAACCCACACAGGCCAGGAAAATATCTTCGAGGGATAATCGTTCGATCACTGCATCGCCAGGCAACTGCAACTCTTGCCAAGCAAGAGGTGACGCTCGATAGGTCCGCAACAACTCGCTATCGTTCTTTCTTTCGGACCATAGCTCGAAGGAATCAGCTATCGCTGTGGAATCGGGAATGCCTTGGTACCGAACCCTCCGTACCTCGTCGCGCAATTGAGAAAGAGCGCCCTCGAATCGCATCTTGCCCGCATGGATAATCCCGATACGGTCAGCGCATCGTTCGACTTCATCGATCAAGTGCGATGAGAAAAAGGTGGTGCGGCGGTACGTCCGTGCTTGCGAGGCGATAATGTCCAGAAAATCGCGGCGCGCGACCGGATCGAGTCCCGCTGTCGGTTCATCCAAGATCAGTAATTTCGGCTTGGGAGTAATCGCCAAAGCCAACGCGAGCTTGGCTTTCATGCCCCCCGACAACTGCGATACCTTGCGACCGCGAGGGATATCGAAAATCTCCAACAAACGAAAGAATTCCAGTCGATCCCACGTCGGATAAAACGAACCCACGAAATTGCCCAGTCGCTCACAGGACATCCAAGGATAAAAATTCTGATCTTGAGATACATAACCGATGTGCTTTTTGAGTCGTACGCTGGTTCTGCGGGTGGTTTCTCCCAACAGCGTGATTGTCCCAGCTTGCGATGCGATGATCCCCATGAGCATCCGAATCGTTGTGGTCTTGCCAGCACCATTGATCCCGAGAAAACCGTAGATCTCTCCCGAACGCACTTCCAAGTCGACTCCGTCGACAGCATGATGCCTTCCAAAAGAACGTTTCAGTCCCGTCGTTTTCAATACCACTTCACTGGAGTTGCTCGTTGAAGCCGATTCGGCAATAGAAGTTGACATGAGTTTCCCTGGGGTGCAAAAAGGTGTCAGGTACCTTTTGGAATTCACACGCGTCGCAAAGCCTCTGGACGTGCCACCCGAATTGAAAAAGGCATCCGCTCCATTTAGCGAGACGACTCTCGCAAATCGGAGGCATCGATACCAAACGTGAATTAGGCAAGGTACCAATAATATAGTCAATTACCGATCGGTAATGTTGTAGCAACAATCGGTGCCAGTCATCTACGCGACTCCTGCCTCAGAGCCGAATCCACCCAAAATATCTGTTCAGGGCCCCACGCGGACAAGCCGCGTGGAGGCCTTGAGAAACTTCGGTGCAGCGAGTTGTTTAAAACCTTCGCTGGGCTTCTATCGCTCACCATCTCCCGAAAAATCTTCCTGCTCTTCCATTTTTTGCCCGTCCTCTGTATCGAACATCGCCATGTCGTGCGCACTTCCACCCAGATGCTCGCGCATCGCGGCTGACCAAAACCACCAACCGACAACCGACAACTGCCTTTGCGTTCCATCCTTTATCTTTTGTCAAGCCGACCGCGCGACGGCTCACTCGCCTGTGACTGCGGTGGGACGGGGGGGATAGCTTAGGCGATCCACTCTTGGATAACACGGCCGTGGACATCGGTTAACCGGAAATCACGACCTGCGAATCGATACGTTAGCTTCGTATGATCGAACCCCA
>CAYXFO010000271.1:0-6475 GCA_964464255.1 uncultured Pirellula sp. | reverse complement strand
GAGTATCTCACCGGCATCGACATCGTTTAACGCATTGAGCAGTTCGAAATCGGAGTCGCTCGATCCGGAGTTGTCTCCACTGCTCTCGGCCAAGATCTCGACGATGGCGTTGCTCAGGGCGGTTTCGTCATCCGCACGTCGATAGCTGTGGACTTGGGTGGCAAGCGAATGATTACCTGCCATGTTAACGCCGATCGCATCGACGATCAGACCGCGTGAAAGGATATCGGGAAGGTACTGATCCAAGAGTGCCTTGTCGGATGCTTCACCATCCGTGACGACGATCAAGCGGTAGGTCCCGTAGACGGATTTGTTGCGTACTTGCAACAACTGGTCGGATGCGATGCGCATCGCCTCTCCCAGCGGAGTACCGCCGTTAGCGCCGATACTGTTGACCATTATGGTGGCGTTTTTTTTGTCGAGAGCCCCTAGGGGTACGAGCCAATGATTGTTGGCGCGAGCTCCGTTGAGAAGCAGGATCCCTACATTGGTAGTATCGGGGATTTGCTCGACGACTTTGGCAAGAGCTCGCTTGGCCGCATCCATTTTCCGGATGTTCCCTGCCATGGCCTCGTTCATTGAGCCAGAGTCATCGAGAATGATTACGACATGATCGGCTGCATGAGCTAGCGACCCCAGCGATACCAACATCAAAGAGAGAACGAACGCGATGCACAGTGCGAGCGAAACATCTGAGCGATTCAACATAGTGTCCTCTAAAAATTAAAGTCGGAGGGTGCCAACGATTCAGGATCTACTTTGACGATGCGGAATTCCACTCGCATATTTTCCTTTTGTTCTTCCTTGTTTCGGGGCTTGGGGATGATTGGCTCAAGGATTCCCGCACCGACCGAAACGATCTGCGAGGCATCGAAGTTGATCTTCGATTCGTTCGCGTATTGTTCGAGGGATTTCTTGACCGCTTCGGCTCTGGAGAGGGAGAGATTGATGGCAGCCTGCATGGTGACGTTTGGGTCGAAGGTTCCACCTCCAAAAGCGCCGGACTTAACCAACTCGACAATATCCTTTGTATTGCTCAAGTCGATAGGTTTGCCTCCCATGAAGTAACGGAAGTTACCGGGTTGCCCCACCTGTTGGATGACACCCTTCGCTGTTCCCGCCTTCACCAAATCAGCGAGAGTTTTCGTCGGGTCGGCGTGTCCGCGTATAACCACGCGTGCGTTGCCGAACTGACTGGCTTGCTTGAGCGCCCGAAGAAACTCTGGTCCGTAGCGATCGGTGGAGAACGTTGTTTTGTCAGGCTCGAAGTTGATTGAGAAGCTAACGATGGTATTGGAGTCGAGATTGTCATCGAGGAAGATATCGGTTGTTTCGGCGTTACCTGCAAATCGTTCAACGGCTTTGGGTTCGACGTATTCGATGCCCCCGATCTTGGCGATGTCTTTGTAGTCGAAGTTGTTGGGTTCAAAACCGGCACGCACCGAAGCGTATTTCCATTGAGTCGCCAAATCGATGGAGCGGCTCATGGTCTCATCGAAACCGCTCGCGTTCGATTTCTGTTGGAAGAATGCGATTTGGCCGGGCAACCCTACAAAGGAGCAATCGAGGAGGAGTCCATGAACGTCCCCCTCGAGGGTAGGGAGGACATCCTTGCCATAGATCCGTTGGGATATCGACAAGATTTGTTCATAGTCCTTCGCCATCTTGCTCGATTCCGAATAGGCTTTGCGCATCGCAACCAATTGCTCGGTGGCCTTCAGATGTCCAGCCACAAATTTCGTGACCCAGTCCTTGTTCGCATCGTACCAATCGCGTCGCACTGCATAGACATCTGCGATGGAGCGACTCATCTGCACGGTGCTGTTGACAACTCGGGCACCGGCGACGGTTCCCTCAGCACCGGTTCCTTCGGCTTCCAATCCGCTGGTCAATCCGATCATGTCTGGCGTGATCACGCAGCAGGCATCGATGGACGGGTCGCGTCGAAATGTTTCGGCAGGGCCGTTGGCTCCGGTGATATCTTTTGTCCATACAATTTCTACGTCATTGCGACCCAGACCTGCTGCTGACAACGAGTCGTAGAGAAGACCGACGTGGGGGCCCCCTTGCTGGCAGGCGACTTTCTTCCCCTTCATGTCGTTGAGTGTGCGAATGGTTTTGCGGGCCACGATGTGGTCACCAGCACTCCAGGACAATTGCAAGATAACAACCGGCTTGGTTCGCGGGTCTTGACCGAGGACTTCACCCGCTAGGCCGAGCATGTGCATCGTTCCGCGCAGCATCGGCGTCTTGCCGCTGAGATAGTTTCGGACTTGACCGACGAAGTCATCGCCGGGTTGCAATTGCATGTCCAAGCCGAGCTTTTGGTAAGTGGACCCCGGCTTGGTCTTCAGATCGCCGTTGGCAAGAAAGGTTGCAATGTCCCCTCCCCACAAGATGAATGGAACATTGATCGAGGTGCCCGACGCGACCGGTTCGACCCGCACTGGTCCTACCAGATCGGCGAATTTCTCCTGGGCGGCGGACGGGTCTGGAAGCTGAATGACCAGGCTTATTCCAACTATCGCGAGAGTGGCGACGCGTTGAAGGATCGATCGCTTACTAAGGACCATTTTGGCGTTTCCTCATTCGATTAGACAAGTAAGGGGGTGGGTCAGGAATGATGGTTAGCGAATACCCATTGACTCCAACAGGCGGATTTCTTGTTCCATTTGGGCGCGCTGATCGTCCGAAATATTCGGATCCGGGAGCAGCGATCTCCGCGTGCAGTTGATGAGCGCTTGGAGCGTTTGGTATCGACGCGTCTGCTTGATCGCGGGTTGGAGAAAGTCTCGAACGATCGCTTTGAGTTCTTCGGCATCCTTTGGAGGAATGGCTTTGAATTGACTTCGCAGCGCCGAGAAACCGGCGGACGAAAAGTCCTCCTCGAGCCCCTCTCGATCGAGCCACTCTACCAGTTCTTCGTCTGCCAACTTCGTCGGCCCAAGCATCCAGCGAATGAATTCTTTGCGATCTTCGCCTACGGGATCAAGTACAGGGATGATCAGATCTCCGACGCGACCAGGTCTGCGAATGTCTGGGGAAAGGAGATGGATACGGGCGGTCATCAGTAGCCAGATCACTCGGCCTCGCAGTTTCGTATCGCTCATCATGGCCTGAATCTTGCCGGTCAAGCGACGTTCGGTTTCGTGTGCACCTTCGCCAACACTGCCGAATTGCGTGTCCGCTTCATCGACGAAGATGACAACTTTTTCTAAAGCTTCGAGTACGCGTCGCAGACGCTCAAAAATCACATCGGTTTGACCGAACCATTGGCTTCGAATGTTCTTGAGAACCAAGACCGGTATATCGAGTTCGGCTGCTACAGCTTCGAAGATAAATGTTTTGCCTCCACCGATTGGGCCAGCGATCGCCGCACCCGGCAGGGCTCGATCGTCGGGCAGCTTCATTCGCGGAATCAAGTAGGTGTGAAGAAACTCCTTCAACTTGGCGAATCCGACACAATCCTTTAGCGTATGGATCGGTTTCTTGAATTCAATCACATCGTCTCCGAGTTGAGACTGAATGAAGTTCTCGACTTGACGCGTCGTATCTTGGCGCTGGATCGGTTCCCTCGAATAGTCCGAAGCCAGCAGCAATTGCCTCATTGCATGGATGGATAGACCCGCCGTCGCATCAGCCACCATATCGACCGTTTCGGCGATCGCTTTGTTGCCTGAGTTTGCGGTATGCCACTGCGTGTAGTGTTTGCGGCCAGCGAGGTCGGGGGAGGGAATTTCTACGGAGAGAACTTGCGGGAGACGAGCGATTCGGGGGTGGATCAAACTGCGGGATTCAGCGAGCAGGACAACATTGTCCTTGCCGTTGAAGAATGCGGGGTCTCCAAACCAATCGGTCACGATCGTGATGCGGCGAAGTTGGGCGTCGTTCATGCGTGCGACATCGCCATCGCCGGAGGGAAGAAGGATATCCGCACCCTCGATGAGAATGAGCAAATTTTCCTTGAGGCAAGATCGCGAGCAGATGGTCAGTTGCCTCATGAACTCGAGAGCCTGAGTCGCGTTTCCAATCGCATCGCGGAGATATTGATCGAATTCGCGCCGTCGAAGTTCGAACTTGCTACCATCGGGCAAGACTTCGCGGGCCGCGACTACGTCGACGGATACACCGTTCTTCCAAGCGGTCCATGCCTCACGCAGTTTGATCCGGTCCTCGTCGCTCACTCGCACCGGCCCGTTCAGTTCATACACGACCTGAATCAATCCCGGGACTTTGGTTTTGCTTTGCAGGAATTGCATTAGCGGCACATACTCGCGACCGTCGTAATACAAGTCATAGATGTTCCCAGAGACGACAATCGACCGAGCTTGGCCGGAATTGATGATTCTGGCTAACTGCGCAAAAAACGGATAGGAAGCCGCTGGCACATCCTGAGTGGGCAGCGGCACATTGCTCTGTTTTTCTGACATAAGCTCGGAACGGTCTCGAGGGATCGGGTATGAATCACGCACATTATGCCCGATTCGAATCGTCCGGTGCTCGAGTTGAGCAAAAAATCCATGCGGTTTTTCGAATATGTTTCGACCGCGAACTCAAGGGTTTGCCGGAGATACTCGGGGAAGAGAGATACTCGTCGGCTATTGGATGCTCCAGAGGTTGCCTTTTGGTGCAACGGCTATTGCAAAGGCATCTCATTCCTTAACAAGTCGCTGCACCGAAGTTGTCGAGGCTCGGATTGCGAGAGGGGTGGAGCGGGGTGCGTTTCAATTCGAGTGCGATGCTTCCGCTGCTATTCCTTGAATGACTTGGATTCTTTGGTTAGCTGGAACGTTCTTAAGTTCTTGCGTGTCGCCGCCTGGCCAATGGATGGTGATCGAGGGAATCGAATCGAGGCTGCCTAAGCCGAAATGGAGCGATTGGGCGTGTGTGGATGCGTACGAACCGCCACCGATGCGATGTCTTATGCGGCGACTGCCGCCGTAGTCTACTTCGACCCATGCTCCGGTCGCATCGCGGTTGGCCTGCGTGCCAATTAGGTCGATCAAGAGATAGTTTCCGAGGGATTTCGAGTCATTTCGAACGATCTCGATCGGTTGTTCGAGCATGCTTGCGACCAAGTCTATGTCTCCATCGTTATCCAAGTCCCCGATTGCCATGCCGCGACCGGCATGTACTTTCCGGAAGAAGTCGCCGACCGATTCCCCGATGGAGAGGAGTCGCTTGCCTTGCTGGTTCTCGAGCAGGTAGGGCTTTTGCAGGTTGCTACTCTTGATGGGACGGCGGCTGGTATGGCCTGCGATAACGAACAAGTCTTCATCGCCATCGTGGTCGACATCGGCGAATGCGGTCCCCCATCCCACGACCGCTTGTCCCAACGCCATGAGACCTGCGGAACGGGTCCCAAGCGTGAAGTACTGGTTGCCTTGATTAAGGTAGAGTTCGCAGTATTCATTCTGGTAATTGGTGACCAGAATATCCGGCTTGAGATTCCCGTCGAAATCGCCGACTGCCAGCCCCATGCTCCCATCCACGATATTTCGCGATCCGAGGCTGGTTCCCGACTTGGCTCCGATTTCTTGAAGCTCACCGTTACCGAGGTTGTTGAGAAGGACGTTTGGATCCTCGTCGTTAGCAATGTAGAGATCGGTATCGCCATCGTGATCCCAATCGCAGGCTACGACACCGACACCTCGGTAAGCATAGGCGCGAAGCTTTTCGGATTCATCGCGGAAGCTACCATCACTGAGGTTGATCCACAGTTCGTCAGGCTCCCCCGCGAAATCACCTGGGGCACATCGGTCGATTTCTCCTTTGGCATTCAGGCATTGCTTTTCGATTTGCGGCGACCAGATTCCATAGTGGGAAATGTAAAGATCCAAGTCGCCGTCATTCTCAAGATCGAACCATGCAGCGGACGAGCTCCAACCGCGATGATGAAAACCGGCCTGTCGAGTCGCATCTTCGAAGGTTCCGTCTCCGAGGTTCTTTAGCAATTGCTGGCCGTTGTAGCCGGAAATAAATAGGTCTGTGAATCCATCGGAGTCCCAATCTGCGGCGGCTACCGCGAAGGAATAGCAAACGCCTAGTTCACTACCGGACCGATCGGCGACGTTGGTAAACAATCGAGATGGCAGTTGTTGGAAGAGCCCGTTGTTGACCATGATGGGTGTTTTCTCGCTGGTCAGCCGGCCACCTCCAGGAGCGAAGACATCCCAGCGTCCATCTCGATCGAAGTCGAGGATGGCGATTCCACCTCCGTTGGATTCGATCATGGCAGCGAGCCATGTCGATTCCCCGTTTTGGTAGCGGAAATCAACACCAACATCGGATCCGTGGCTAGTGAATTGCAACAGTGAGGCAGATTCACCGCTGGATGGCAACGTTGTGTTCGATCGGGAATTCGGCGAACATCCGATGCCCCCTGAAATTGCGACACAGATTGCTGTCACCGCAGCAATCATTGACTGCGATGCGGAGAACGTTGAGATTGGAGAGGGAGTCATGGCAGGATGGA
>CAYXFO010000270.1:0-6479 GCA_964464255.1 uncultured Pirellula sp. | reverse complement strand
CCATTACGCGCAGGACGGTTCGTACTCTTGGCACTGCCCCGGGCACTCTGGTGGTGTCGCGTTCCTGAAGAGTCCGGTCGGCCAAATGTTTCATCAGTTCTTCGGTGAAAACATGCTGCGAGCCGACGTCTGCAACGCCGTCGAAGAACTCGGACAACTGCTCGACCACACCGGTCCTGTGGCAGCCTCGGAACGGAACGCCGCTCGTATCTTCGGCGCAGACCATTGTTTCTTCGTGACCAATGGGACTTCGACATCCAACAAAATCGTGTGGCACTCGACCGTGGCCAACGGTGACATCGTGGTCGTGGATCGCAACTGCCACAAGTCGATTTTGCATTCCATTATCATGACTGGGGCCGTTCCGGTGTTCCTTACTCCGACCCGCAACAATCTCGGGATCATCGGTCCGATACCGCAAAGTGAATTTACGTGGGAGAGCATTCAGCGCAAGATCGAGGCCAACCCCTTCGCTCGCGAAGCGCAGAAGCGAAACCCCGAACGCAAGCCGCGAATCCTGACGATCACGCAGAGCACTTACGATGGGATCCTCTACAACGTCGAGTACTTGCGCACCATGCTCGACGGCCAGATCGGCTCGCTCCACTTCGATGAAGCTTGGTTGCCGCACGCAGCCTTCCATCACTTCTACAAGGACATGCACGCCATCGGCCGCGATCGCCCACAGCCTCAGGAGTCGATGATCTTTGCGACTCACTCGACCCACAAACTCCTGGCCGGTATTTCGCAGGCATCTCAGATCCTCGTTCGCGAGCCCGCCAACAAGACCTTGGATCGCCACACCTTCAACGAAGCCTACCTGATGCACTCATCGACCTCGCCACAGTACGCCATCATCGCCTCATGCGATGTTGCGGCCGCGATGATGGAGCCTCCGGGCGGGACAGCGCTCGTCGAAGAATCGATTATGGAGGCCCTCGACTTCCGTCGCGCGATGCGCAAAGTCGACGATGAGTGGGGTGCCGATTGGTGGTTCAAGGTCTGGGGACCGGAACATTTGGCCGAGGAAGGGATCGGCGAACGAAGCGACTGGGTGCTCCGGCCGGATGAAGATTGGCATGGCTTCGGCGGACTGTCCGACGGCTTCAATATGCTCGACCCAATCAAGGCCACCGTCATCACTCCCGGCCTCGATGTTTCAGGCCGCTTCGCGGAAACCGGTATCCCGGCCTCCATCGTCACTCGCTATTTGGCGGAACATGGAGTTATCGTCGAGAAGACCGGTCTATACTCGTTCTTCATCATGTTCACGATCGGGATCACAAAGGGGCGATGGAACACGCTGGTCAGCGCCTTGCAGCAATTCAAGGACGATTACGATAAGAATCAACCGATGTGGAAGATCCTCCCTGAGTTCGTGCAACAGTACCCCCAATACGAACGCGTCGGACTCAAGGAATTGTGCCAACGCATCCACGACACTTACAAGGCCCATGACGTCGCACGAGTCACCACCGAGATGTATCTCTCGCCGATGCAACCTGCGATGAAACCATCCGATGCGTTCGCAATGATGGCCCACGACGAGATCGATCGCGTTGCAATCGATTATCTCGAAGGCCGCGCGACTGCGGTGTTGCTGACTCCCTACCCACCCGGCATTCCTCTATTGATCCCTGGGGAACGATTCAACAAATCGATCGTCGAGTATCTGCGGTTCGCGAGAATGTTCAATGAACGGTTTCCAGGCTTCGATACCGATATCCACGGGCTGGTCGAAGAGATCGTCGATGGAAAACCAGAGTACTTCGTCGATTGCGTTTCCATCAAGGAACCGCCAGTTGCCATCAGCACTCCCAAGCAAGTGGCCAAACCGGCCGCCGTTTGATTTCCGATGGATGCGCAGGCTCTAGCGGCAACGTCGCTGTTCGAAGCATTTTTAATCACTGCCGCCCGAGATCCGCACACGATCGCTTGGATCGCGGCCAACCCGAACGAGACCCGCTCCACTTGGACTTGGGCCGAGTTGCACGCAGGGGTGAGTCAGACGGCCTGCAACTTGGCCGATCGCGGCGTGAAGAAAGGGGATCGAATCGCTAACCTGGGGCGCAATTGCGCTCAATGGGCCATCCTCGATTTAGCCTGTTCAGCGATCGGTGCCATACACGCTCCAATCGATACCCGCTATCCAGCTAAGTGGATCGAACGATGTTTGCGCGACCTGGAACCCGCTCTCGTCTTCGCCGATCGAGGTACAAATGTGGCTGACTCAATCCGTTTAGCATCGATTGGCGAGTCATCCAGTCGACATGCTCTATCCCAGATAGGAACTTCGGCCATTGCGAATGACTTCGACGATCCAGCCGCGATTTTGTTTACCTCGGGAACAACCAATCATCCGCGAGGCGTGGTACTTAGCCATCGCAATCTTCTGAGCAATGCGATTGCCAAACTGGATGCGATGCCTCAGAGCCCATCGGACCTGCGACTCAACTTGCTGCCATTCTCGCACTCATATGCGCGAACTTGTGAATTGACTGCATGGGTTATAGCTGGTGGCACAATGGCATGCGCCCATGGGATGGACGCAGCCATGCAACAGGCACCTCGACTGCGACCTCAGTTGATCAATGCCGTACCTCTGTTCTACGAGCGAATCGCTCGAGGTGCTATGGGGTTACGTGCAGATGGAAAAACGACCCCCAGTGCATCGAGCGCGTGCACGGATCTTGCCGTACTTCTCGGTGGTTCGATTCGGAGGCTGGCCAGCGGTGGCGCGCCGATCCATGAAGCACTGAGAAGATATTTCTCGGACGAGGGGCTTCCCATCTTTCAAGGCTGAGGAAATCGAGTCCATCGAACATTGCGTCCTCCTAGGTACCTGTAGACACCATGTTTTGCTGGCGGTTCAACTCAGGCCGAATTACGAACATGTAGATGGAGCGAAGATATTGGGCCGGGCAAGGGAAGTGCTTGGGGATGTCGCCGACTTCGCTCGGCCAACGGAAATATGGATAGAAAGAGAGGTCTGGTCGGTCTCCAACGACTGCCTTCACTGGAAAGGAACCCCCAACCGCCGCAAGATCGCCGAGCGAATTCAGGCCGCACGATCGTCATAAACGGCGCAATATGACAACGATTAGCCCGCCTCAAGTCGATCACTTGGATAAGTCAGCAGTAGCCTCTTGGCCTCTGCCGATTTTCTGACGAAGGCTTCCTATTGAGCCGAACCGGATTTCACGCCGGCGAACCGTCTAGAAAGTCGCTGACCGATCATGAGTTTTACCCTGCGTATCGACACAGCTTTAGCAAAAACATTTTCGGTGCTACGGGAGATCAGGTACCAAGCCAGTTCCCAGGTGCTTGCGCACGGATTGAGGAGCAGCATTCCGATGATCCGCTCGGCATCGCTGCAATCCCTCTTGGATCGTGGAACCGCGTACGATTACGCAGCTATCCAGCAATGCATCGATTGCAGTTCAGCAACGGAACTGGATCGAATTCGCCCCCATGCGGCACGGATGCAAGAAGTGATCGATCAAGGGTTGGCAAATCCTGATCCGGAAACTCGCCAGCGTGCCCTTTGGACTATCGCGAAAATGGAAGTCGAGTCCCATTTCCGTGTCCTGATCGATGTCGTTTGCAATCCGGATGATCCACAGCAAATGGTAGCGATCGAACTGACGTCTCTGTTAGTGAAATCGATCGCCCAACGCCGTCAGACAGGCGATGCCAGCAAAGATACGGCCCGTCAGTCGCTCATGGTGGAGCTGGCTCGTGGTCTGGAGAGCTACCCGCAGCATCGAGTCCAAACCATGTTCGATTGGTGGGTCGCCGCTGCTCATCAAGACGACGACATCGTCCTGCAAATCATTCGCGATGCCAACGATGACGAGTCGTCGCAACGAATCGTTCATCATCTGGAACGCTCGAAGACAAAGGAATGCCTCGAATTGGTAGCCACATTTCTTTGGAATAGAAACGGCAGCCAACATCTAGCGACGGTAGTTGCTGCCAGGAACGATCCAGGATTTGTTGAGGTACTCGGTTCTCTCTGCAGGCGATTCGGGATCACAAAAGAGTTGGCTCGCAATTTGAACCTTCCAGGAATAGCGTTCCGGTTCCTCAACAAGGAAACGTTCCAAGACCAACGCATCTCGGTGCAAGCGAAAATTTCCCTGGTGGAACTGATGACGCTGCGAGCGTTGTCTACGGAAGAAATCATGCCGAGAATTCATTGGCTTCTTCAAAACCAGGATTCGTCACTCGAGGAAGAGATTGCTCTCCTGCTCGATCACCAAAAGCCACTCAATGCGGACATCGCGGTCATCGCGCTGAGCGATGCTCTCGACAGTCCCGATATCGAGTCTTCGGTCCCACCTCCGTGGAAGCAATCGATGCGCGAAGCGCTCGAGGGGTTCATCTCAGCCTACGATCGTGTTGGCAGCCGACTGCAAGGTTCGATCGCCAACTTCTTTCGCGATTTCAAGTGCGAGAAACTTTTGGAGAAGTTGCTGGAATGGCCGGTCGCACATTTAGCAGCCTACGCCCGACTCAGCCGCATAGCCGACTCAAGGTATATTGACATCCTGATGATCGAAATGGATGCCAGTTCACCGATTCGCAGACAACGAGGTATCCGCGCAGCCCATCTCTACGGAATGGATCGAGGGGTGGAAGCGATCATCGTTAACAAACTTGACGACCCAGTAGATGAAGTCCGAATCGAAGCGATCCATGCGTTGGCAGATGCAATCGACCGGGAACAAGCGATTATCCAACTGAGCCCGCTGGAAGTGGATTCGAATCCGGATGTGAACCAAGCAGCCGAGCGATCGCTGATGAAATTGCGAGGAGAGCTATGATCGATTTCAGTCCAACCTACACCGTCGCTATTCTTAGACTCGACGGTTACGATAATTTCTACATACCCCGATGGATGATATTGGCCAGCGTACTCACGTTGTTGGCGTCGATCACGATATGGCGACTGACCTTGCTGACCATTCGCTGGTGGAACCGCCCATGCAAGTCGCCTCATAAACTGTTTCGGGCACTTTGCGATCGCCATCAGCTCAATGCATCCGAACGATCGATACTGCAAAAAATGGCTTCCGAGGGACCGTATGATCCCAACTACCTCTTCATCGACCCAGATCTCTGGAAGACCAAGTCCAAGGGAGCCGACGTGGAACCGCACCGCCAGGAACTGTTCCAAAAGCTCTTCGGGCAACTCCCTGTTGCCGGTTAGCCATCTGCCCTGGGATGCAAACCTCGACGCAACGTGGTAAAACACTCTGTTTAGGTGATTTTCCTTCAGAGAGTTTTTTCATCGCGACCTGGATCGCGATCGGAATCGATGTCCACTCCAGCCCACGAAGTCAAGTATCTTTTGTTTGACGTCGAGAGTATCGCAGACGGCGATATGATCGCGAGAACGCGATATCCGCAATACGGTTACTCGTCCGATCAAGCGATCGCGATGTTTCGCCAGGATCTACTCTGCGAATCGGGGCGCGATTTCATCCCCTTCACCTATCATTTGCCGATCGCTTTGGTGATCGCGAAGATCCGCGAAGACTTCAGCCTCATCGAAATCGTCTCACTGGACGAACCGAAGCATCGCTCGGAAGTGATCGCGAAGCAATTTTGGCTCGGATGGGAGCGTTACGGACGCCCGACCTGGGTTACCTTCAATGGCCGAACCTTCGATATTCCGTTGATGGAACTTGCAGCGTTTCGATACGGGATCAGTGTACCCACCTGGTTCAACCTCTATGACCGAACCTACTCGCAGAACCGCAATCGATACAACTTGGAATCGCATATCGATTTGCACGAGGTCCTCACCAACTACGGAAGCACATGGTTCCGCGGCGGACTGAATCTAGCCGCAGCCCTTTTGTCGAAGCCCGGCAAGCTCGATGTTCAGGGGGATATGGTTCTCGACATGTACCGAACCGGGCAACTCACCGAAATCAGCGAGTACTGCCGTTGCGATGTGCTCGATAGCTATTTTGTCTTCCTCAGGATTCAAGTCATGATGGGACGGTTGCTGCCAGAGAAAGAGAAGGAACTCATTGAGTCCACTCGCAACATGCTCGAGCAACAGGCTGAGCAACACAGCGGCTATCGTCGATACTTGGACGCTTGGCAGGCATCGGATCATCCTGCATTGCAGACAAGTGTTTAGCGACTACTTACCGATCTCTTCGAGCAGTTTGAGAGACTCTTCCACCATCATCTCACCGGTCCCGATTTCGGAGAAACTGTGCAGGCCTGTCCAAGTTTGGTAGCCGCCTCGTTCAAACCCCTCGCGTGTCGGCGTATAGCCGACATAATCGTTGCTCAGGCCGCAGACAAATGTGTACCGATGTGGTGACCTTCGTTTGATCTCTAGCCCAAGGGCGGTAAAGAACTCGGCGGGAACTGCGATGAGGTAGACATCGCCAATCCGCATTGCTTGGAGCCACATCTTGCGTTCTTCGCCCTGAAGAGGCTTGAGTTTTCGGCGACTC
>CAYXFO010000269.1:6008-6492 GCA_964464255.1 uncultured Pirellula sp. | reverse complement strand
CTCCAGGGCGCTGGGGTCTTCGCTTATTTCTCGATCCATTCTCAAGGCGATCTCCGAGAGCCGAATTCGTCCCAAACGCTCGATCATGTTCGCGGCGGTCGGTGCTGAAGAGCAGGGACTCCTTGGATCGAAGTTTCTCGCAGAGAATCCAGTGGTCCCGAATGGGAAACTCTCTGCATTGGTGAACATCGATGGAATCAATTTCCTCGGGCCCACCCGCGATGTTCAGGTCATCGGTTTGGGGAAAAGCAGCATGGACGCCTTGGTTGAGGCAGCCGCTTCCAGGCAAAACCGCAGGGTGGTTGGGGATCTAGAGCCGAGTAAAGGCTATTACTACCGATCAGACCAGTTCTCTTTGGCGAAAGTCGGTGTCCCGGCCGTCTACCTCCATGCCGGACACGCCGTGCGGGGCAAGCCCGAGGGCTGGGGGAAAGAGCAACTTCAGATCTGGACCGAAAAGCACTATCACCAGCGCTCTGACGAA
>CAYXFO010000269.1:0-5998 GCA_964464255.1 uncultured Pirellula sp. | reverse complement strand
GTCAGGGGCCGTCGAGGATATCCAACTCCTCGCGGAGGTGGGGCTCGCTGCCGCCGATGCTCCTGGCATGCAATCCTGGAACCCGGGTGACGAATTCGAGGCGGCTCGTATTCAAGCGATTCGAGCTGCACATCCCCGTTAAATCCAAGGCAGTGGTTCTTAGGGTTGCCAGGAATTCCCGCGTTGTTTTCGATAGTCTCTGAAAAAATTTCGAAAACTTTGGCGTGTTTTGGGCTGAAGTTCGCTTATTCATGTAAGGGGCCATATTTCGGGAGTCGCGCCCTCGGAAATATTCCTTTTTCCGCCGGTTCAGCATCGCCAGCAGTTGGCGCGCGACCGAACCGTCCCGATTCCCAGGGACCCCGTGGAGGTATGCCCACCTCCGCGGGGGTTCCCGCGGAAGACACAAGGCTTGGGGAAAGCACAAACTCGAACGATGCTATTGTTATGCAGGACTTTTATATTCGAATGGACACGCAGGAGCTAACGCATTAGCTAAGCACTCCGGAACTGGTCGTTTCATGCCCGCTTCACACGAGCTAAACTCGCTTTACCAACATTTTGATCGACTGATCGATCTACCGTTGGCAGAGCGACAATCCGAGCTGCAGTCTCTCCGGAAATCCGGAGATCCACTTGCGATGCAACTCGAGGGCATGTTGATCTATCACCAACATCAGAGTCCCACCGAGTCTCTGTTCTCGGTCGAGGAGTTGATGACGGCGGTCAAGGAAGAGCTTCCTTGGAAAATTGCATCCGACCTTCGCGAGTTGTCTCGCCAACTTCGTTGGGACCCTCGAATTGGTTGCTTTCAGCTCGGGCACTTTTCTTTATTGGATTGCCTCTCGGTTTCTTCCATCGGCGCGACCTACCATGCACACGATCAGTCGCTCGAGCGCGATGTTGTCCTTCTGCTATTGTTTCCTCGTTGGAGCGAGAACCGCGAGGTGAGGCAACGATCGTTAGATGCCTCGCGAGCAGTGGCGAAAATCTTTGACACACACGTGGCAACGATTCTTGGCTCTCTGGAACTAGAAGGGATATTCGCAATTGTTCGCCAATGGATACCAGGCAAAAGCCTCGATCAATGGTTATCAAATTGCGATTCCATTTCCTTGGAACAAATTCTCTGCATCGTGCGAGGCATCGCATCGGGACTGCAGTCGATTCATGATGAAAAGGTTCTTCATGGGGATCTGAAACCGGCCAACATAATCCTACGCAAGGAAACCCTTCATCCGGTCATCACTGATTTCGGGACCGCGACCTGGATTTCCAACAATGAATCCACCAAATGGCACGGAGGAACGAAGGGGTTTGTCGCTCCCGAAATTTTGAGAAACGAACCTCCGAGTCCACAAAGCGATCTCTACAGTTTAGGGATCATCCTTCAATGGATGACGACTGGAGTTTTGGAACGGGAATCTACCGACAAGGATTGGCAGCGTGCCAGCCAGCGACTATCGGATCTGCGGTCAGACCAAGCGGGTATATATCGGCTCGAACCCGTGCGAACTCTCATGTCATCGCTGCTGAACCAGGACACTGCGAAGCGTCCTCGCGATGCAAAGACGGTCGTCGAAAGCCTGTCGTCGTCGAGCAATCCCGAATACCAAAACCTTGTCTTGGAGCCATCTCATGGGGGAGCACGCCCGCTCCCATGGGATCGTTCTCCAAGCCGCCGACGTTGGATTGGTCATGCCATGGGGCTCGGCTTGACTGCCATCGCCTCTACTTGGGGAGGATCAATCATCGCTAAGAGCAAAGCCGACCGAGGCAAATTCTTTGTTCCTGGGACCCCAAGCAGTTTTCAGAAGGGAATCTCCTTGGCCTCCCTTACCGCGGAACTCAGGAAAGGTTTCGTTCCCAGAGCCATGTACCGCTCGCTTCCGCCCTATGACCAAGGCTCCGGCTTAGGGCCACTTCGACCAGGCCAATGGGAGTGGCTCCAGATAGAAAGTATCGAGCTACCCGATCCACCCTACCAAATCGGTCTGGTGCAGTTCACTTTGATCTTTGATGTAGATCCTGGACAAGCCCATTACCGGGTCGAAGGAAGGTTAGGGCTTCCAGCCAACCCCTGGCTTGTACTGAATGAAGGAACCAATCTTTTTGGTGGGCTTTACGCAGAGAGTGTCCTCGCCCATCTCGGTCCCGAATTATTGCAGGGGATCGGACCGATTCATGTGCGAATGGGAATGATGTACGAGCAGGAGTCGCGTTACAAAACCGATCTGCCACCCATCGCGTTGCGATTGCAAACCGACACTTCCCCCTACCTAATAGGGACCATGGACCTTTGGAATCAATGGGACTCCAAGCCCGTCAACATTCGCCGATGAGTATAAGCCTACGGAAAAACTATCGCACTGCTATGGCGTATGCCATCCTATGCGCCAGCTTCATGTTTCTGGGCTATCGTTGGTCGTCCGAACCGAGCAAAGTCACCGCTCTCTACTATGTTCGAGAACCAAAGTCGCCAGCAGATATCGAACTCCTGTACTCCAATGTTTCCGACTTCGGTTCCAAGAAGCCCGTCACGGAAGATATCGCGTTGATTCGCGAGAGGGATCCTAACGACCAGGTTCAAGTAGTGTACTGGTCGCCAAAGCGAGCCAACGAGTGGGGTAGCATCGAGATCGAGTTTGAGTGGGAACCCGGTTTTGATCCCGCATTTGCGATTCTGGACCCCAGCCTTCACATCTTTGGGAATTTCGATTCCACAGCAGGTGGGGAATTCGCGGTGGCAAGTGAAGCGACGGGAAATCGTTGGGTCACGTTGGCTGGCATAGAAGCCATCGAAAACAAATTTACTCTTCAGCATGCTGTCGAAGTTTCGAGATGGGTGAAAGGGTCCCAATCGCTTCGAATTCGCTATCGAGTCAAAGCGAGCCGCCTGATGTATCACCCGACTCCAGACGACCCAATCGGTTTAGCCGCAGCGCAGTGTCTTCGTCAGCAAATCAGTGAGCGAGAACTCGAGCAATTCAAATACGCGGCGAGATTGCGGCTGTGGAAGAATCACCCTGAAGACAATTGAGACGACAGGAGCGATGGCGATGAAGCAGGTGGATCGCCAGCAGCTTCGGCCCTAGCGATCGCATCCGCAAGGAACGCTTTAGCAAATGCCCAACGACGAGCTGCGGTGCGATGGCTCAAACGGAGCATCTGAGCGGTCTGCTGGTGGTCATAGCCTTCAAAAAACCGTAGTCGCACCATGTCGGCTAGAATCGGATCGATCGATTCCAGTTCCTCCATTGCATCTACCAATGCCGTCAATCGTGTTTGGACTGAAACGTGCCTCGTGTACTCGGTCCGCATTCGTTGATCTTCGCAGACTTGTTCCCAGTGCAATGCCCGCGTGAGCCGACGTCGTCCGTGATCGATCAGCGTCTGCTTGGCAATCGTAATCGCCAACATACGCAAGGAATGTTCTGAATTACTGGTCACTTCTCCATGCCATGAGAGCAATTTCGACAACACCTCGTTTGCCAAGGCGGTGGGTTGCAATGTGTGGGAGCGTTTTTCAAACGTCATCAATACACTCGACATTTGACGCAACCATGGATAGAACCAGAACAATTCGCGTTGAATGACTTGTGTGAGCATGGGGAGGGTCAGTGGCGGGTGGCGCGGGATGTGCTGCGGGACGTCCGTAGGATGACAAGATCATAACTTGCTCACCGATTGCTGAGCAAGCAAATCCAAGACTTTTTCTGTGGTTCTTAGATGTCTGCAGGGTGAGATCTAGATCGCTGAGTATTCGGATAGGCTTTTACTATTGAACGGTTAGTCCTTCATGGTGACTTTGGATCCAAGGGCGAACTTCAGGAAGCTTGCCATATGCATATGCCAAAAGAGCGATCGGATGGATAGTGGGTTTGTCTACACCTTGTTCCATTTGCAATTTGCAGGATGTGCATTCGGTGCTGCCGATTTGGGCGGTGGTCGATTGCATGGCGCTGATCAGTCCCCAGCCGACACGCAACGATGTTCGATAGGTTTTGCGTTTCATGCCGTAGGTGCCGGCCATACCGGAGCAACCGGCGTCTGCGTGCTGCAAGGACAAACCGGGAATCAATTGGAGCAATCGCATTCCGGTATGTTCGGGATCCAGGGCTCGCAAGTGGCATGGGGTGTGGTACATCACCGAAACGGTTAGCGGTTTTAGATCCAACTCTAGCTCGTTTCGCTTGTGCATTTCCCATAGATAAATTCCTGCTTCTTGAGTATTCGCTGCGACGGTCTTGGCGTCTTCATGTTCGATCAGTTGCGGATACTCGTGCTGCAAACAGAGGGCGGCTGTGGGTTCCGTGGTGACGATGGTATATCCTTGGCGAACGGCATCGGCCAAGAGACGGATCTGGGGCCCTATCAATTTGCGAACGCGATCGATATCGCCGTGAGCAATTTTGGTCATCCAAGTAACGGTTTGCCATGTAGGGACATAAACCTCGACTCTCTGATGTTGCAGCACATGAACAAGCGCCATGCCTACCAGTGGATTGTTCCAATTCGCGTACTGATCGACGAGGTAGAGCACTTTGCGGCCAGCGCCGCGGTTGGGGCGAGTCAGTCGTTGTTTCATCGCCCATTTCATGAACGACTGCCTTGCGATCTGGGGGACACGGCGACTGATAGCGATGCCGGTCGTTTTCTCGAGTATCCATCGCATGCTCCGATTCTCGAGCGCCCAATTTGCCAAGCGAGGAAATCGGCTGGCTGCAGCGGTGAGCAAATCCATGCGAGATAGCAAACGATCGGTCCAATCCAATCCATGCGTTGCAGCATGTTGGGCCTTCAGCTCGATCATCATGCGAGGAACGTCGACCGAGGCGGGGCAATCGACTCGGCATTGGTGGCAATGAAAGCAGAGATCGGCAACTTGCCGCATGTCGTCGCTCTCCATGTGTCTCAGCGGCACCCGGCCGCTTAAGAGCCCTCGGAGCAGATTCGCTTTAGCGCGAGGGGAAGCTTCTTCCGCTCGAGACAATCGGAACATTGGGCACATTCGCTCTGCAGGTGCCGTAGTTCGGCATCGCCCGCATCCGTTACATGATGCAGCCGTCGCTTCCATGGAATTGTTGGATGACCAATTCAGGATCGGCAACATCGATGGGCTGGGCTTAGCGGGTTGATTTTCGTCCGGAATCGATGGTTGCGATGGAGGTTTCGGCTTGGTTGTTTTGGAGATTGCGCGGCGGTTTCCCGGTTGCACTTTGAGCGTTGCTTGAGGGCGCAAGTTATCGATCGGCTTGGGAGGAGCATCGGTGATCAATTTTCCGGGATTGAGGATGCTTTTGGGATCGAACAGCTCTTTGATTCGCCGGCAAATGGGATAGAGATCGCCGAGTTGTTGTCGAACGTAGCTCGAGCGGCTCAGTCCGACAGCGTGTTCACCCGAAATGACACCTCGAAAGTCGATCGCTTTCTGATAGAGTCGGTCGGCGATCCGCTGAAGCTTGGCCATATCCTCTTCCGAATTAGGGTCCAGAAAGGGACGGACTTGCAGGTGCCCTTGGGCCGCATGCGCAAAGAGGGTCGCGGTGACTCGCTCCGCCTTGAGCGTGTTCTGCATTTCAACGAGGAACTCCGGCATCCGATCGGGTGGGATCGCGATATCGTCGAGGAACGGAAGCGGGCGTTGAACGCCCGGTAATTGAACCAGTCGCGGAACGATACGGCGGCTCAATTTCCAAATGAAGTCGCGTTCCAAGTCATCGACGACGATGCGCGATTGCTGGGTCGAAGGAGCTCTCCGAACAATCCTCTGCACCAGAGCACCCAGCAACTGTCGCACCTCAGCCGCATCGTTCCCCTGTTGTTCGATCAGCAACAACGCTTCGGCACCTCGTGGCAACATCGCTTCGTAGCGAGGGTCCAATTCTCGGGCGATCTCGATCAAGCGGCGATCCATCAAGTCGCATGCAGCCACTTGATCCCGTCGGGCATCAATTGCTGCACGAGCGGCGAATTCGAGCTTTTCAAAGAAAAGCAA
>CAYXFO010000268.1:4919-6505 GCA_964464255.1 uncultured Pirellula sp. | reverse complement strand
AAAAGGAAGTCCTACCCGACGGAACAACGCGTTGGATCGTACGCGACCGAGAGACCGGCGAGATCAGAAACGTTGTTGCAAGATCCGATTGAACATTCCACCCTTCCTCCCGATCATGTTAGACTTAGCTAAGTGATCCGCATTCGCTCTTCAGACGTTTCTCCAACTCAACAGTGTCCAATCATGCAACGAAACGATACCACTCACTCTGTCGATCGACGTCAATTCTTGGTCACGGCTGCCGCATGCACGGCAACTCTCGCATCGAGCAGATTCGCTAAAGCCACTTCATCCAATGACAAACTCAGTTTGGCATTCGTCGGAGTGGGAGGCCGAGGTGGCGGCAACCTCGAGGAGATGATCAAGGATCCAGGCGTCCAAGTGGCAGCGATATGCGATGTCAATCAAGGGACCCTCGATCGCGTTGCAGAGCGGTTCCCCAGCGCCCGCAAGTTTGTCGATCTTCGCAAGCTCGCCGATTCGCTGAAAGATATCGACGCCGTCGTCGTCAGCTCGACCGAACATACGCACGCGTTCGCAACACTCCCTGCATTGCAGCAACGCAAACCGGTCTACTGCGAGAAGCCATTGACCTACAACATTCAAGAAGCCAAGCGGATCATGGACGAGGCAGCGGAAGCGCAGGTCCCCACGCAGATGGGAACGCAGATCCATGCCACCGCCAACTACAGGCGCGTCGTCGAGCTGATCCAATCGGGCGCCATCGGGCCGGTTTCCGAAGCGCATGTCTGGACCTCGCGAGCGTGGGGACTGCAGAGCGAGGAAGATGCCAAACGCAACGGAGATATCGTCTATGTCACCGATCGCCCGACGCAAGAGATGCAACCCCCCAAAGAGATCGATTGGGACCTGTGGATCGGCCCCGCGCCAGCACGTCCGTTTCATGAAGTCTACTTGCCTGGCCCGAAATGGTATCGATGGTGGGATTTCGCCAACGGAACGATGTCGGATCTTGGAAGCCACTTCAATGACCTCCCATTTTGGGCTCTCAAACTGGATCATCCTCGGACGGTTGAGTCCTTCGGGCCGCCACCCCACAAGGAACTAGCCCCCGCATCGATGACCGCCTTTTATGAGTATGGCCCGCGCGGTGATCTACCCGCATGCCGCGTCGCCTGGTACCAAGGTGCCGACAAGCCACAGATATGGAAAGAGAAAGGGATCCCCACATGGGATAATGGCATTCTCTTCATCGGCCGCGATGGAATGCTCCTGTCCGATTACGGACGACATGTGCTTTTGCCGGAATCGAAGTTTGAATCGTACGAGGGTCCGAAGCCATTCCTTCGCGAGTCCCCCGGCCAGCAACAAGAATGGCTCGATGCGATCCGAAACGGCACGCCAACCGGCAGCCCGTTTGACTATGCCGGCTTGCTCACCATCGCCAACCACTTGGGGAACGTTGCTTATCGCTCAGGTCAGAAACTGGAGTGGGACTCAGAAAAACTGCGAGCCACCAATTGTCCCGCCGCAACGCCGTTCATCGAACGCACCCCCCGAGCCGGTTGGTCATTGGCATAACACAGTCCGGTCTGTACCCACCCTGAAATCGCGTCGCAAGCCTA
>CAYXFO010000268.1:0-4819 GCA_964464255.1 uncultured Pirellula sp. | reverse complement strand
GCGATCAGTCCGAACGCTCGACTCGCAACACCAAATCGCTTTCGATGCTGCCAGCCAAGCACGCATTATCGCGGATCGCTTTTTCCGCTTGAAGCAACTCCTCTTGGGTTCCCGCGACGATAAATTTCTTCCCGCTTGCTAACGCAGCTGAACAGACACGACCATCGGGGGTGATGATTCTCGAATATGGAACCACTACCAGGTCTGCGCTATCGAGGACGGCATTCAGGGCATCTTGATCCAGCAAATCACCCGGGGGGAGGATTTGTGCCAAGCGAGGTGTCACGTATCGATATTTCTTTTGAAAGAAATCGAGAGATTTAGGGTCGCGAAATGCAAGAATACATGGGTCGCGACGTCCCACATACCCATTCAGGTAGCAACTGCCGAAAACGTTCAGGTAGAAATAGGGACTATTCAGCACCATGAACAGACCTCGACTTTGTTGTTCATTGCGATTGGTCGTACGAACTTCTTGAATTGCCTGATCCAGAGATTGAAATCCAAGTTGTGTCAGTTCGTCAGAATCCAAGTGTTTGCTCGGAAAGGCTTGATCGCGACCACACACGAAAACTTCATTGTTGTCCGAGCCGAATAACTCAAGCATCCACATATTGTTTCTATCATCGCGAGTTTCCGAAATTATCCATTTGGGTCTGGGCTTCTGGGAAATTGCGATGGTCGGTATCGGTAAATCTTTTCGATGGTCCTCCATGATTTGTGTAGCAACTCGATCGAAGAGGAGTTGGTCTTCCTTTGCTGATACCGTGCGATATCCTTCAGAGCACATGCGTTTTAGAGTGAAGATGTGGTCCCTGAGATTGGCGATCTCGATGGCGTGGCTGAAATCTTCTTGGTCGATCGCGATCGTCTCCATCCGATTCAACACCCGATCCGCCGAACCGGCGGTCATTCCGAACAGTAGGCGATTGGAATGAATCAGATGAGTTCCGACACCCGCGAATGCTCGCAGATAGCGGATATCTTCACCAAGGGATAGTCGGTGAGAGTTCGCGAGAATTTTGCCCCCGAGATCACGCATCGCGGATTCGGATATCGCGGATCCTCCAAAGATTCCCTCCGTCAAGAAAAGCCCTTCTACGAACGTGCGCAGCATCGCTCGGCTGACGGGTTGGCCACGCAACTCGGCTCGTTCCAGACCGAGCGAGTCGGGGAATCGCAGAACAAACTCTTCGGGCCACGGCTCGTCTGGCACTCGACATGCCGGTCGGGAGTTTCCGATTTCCAATGCTTCGATTGCTGCTGGGGCGATCGGTTCGTCCTTTTCATGGGATCGCAGCAATACGATCGCTTTGGCATACAGCGGCAATGCGTTGTCAGGTTCGTGCTCAGCCCAAGCGTCGGCGGCGGTCAAGGCAATCACCGGATCGGAGCTTTGCAACAATCCCGCCCATGCAACGATCATGGTGGGATCGCGAGAGACTAACTTATGGAAGATGACTTCCAAACCCATATCCGCATCGTCGTTCTGCAGTGCATTCAATCGGTCCTCGAGTCGCTTGCTGAAAACGTTTGCGTCTTTGCGTGCTTCGGCAAGTTTTTTTTCGGTGACCGGATCCGCGATTTGAGCTTCCTTGGGATCCGGCTTGGACAGTTCGTCTGTGATTTCGACCAACCTACCGAGCACCGCGCGCTGCCCCGATGCGAACAAACGGAATCGACCTTGCCAGTAAGCAATTTTTGAGGATTGAGGATTGGCTCGGATGGCTTCATCGAACGCGATGAGCGGATCGCCCTGAGAGCCGGATCCAAAGTCGATCAAAGACCACATGGCTTCCGCAATCCACTGATCCTCCGATTTGGCTGCGGCTGGCTCGGATCGATCCGTTGGAGCAAGAGCGATATCGCAACCAAAGACATACAGAATTGCGATGGCGATCGAGCATGCGATACGCATCAAAGGTGCTCCAACCAGGGCTTTTCAGGTTTTGATATCTCCTATCACAGTAACGCAAAGCAGCATTGCAGGTCAAATGTTTCCAGCCAACGCACCAGGAACGTGCAGGCTCGTGGTATCCTGATGTCGATGTTCGGCATTCACTCACAAGGAACTTGATCGTGCGGAATTGGGCGAGATGTCTCGTAGTACTTTTTGCATTCGGCTCCCCCTTGGTGGCTCAGGAACCGATTGCACATTCGTTGTTCATTGCCGGTCCGACCTTCACGGGGATCCTGGACGAAGCGGGCAACGAGGTATGGAATGCCGGTCGCGCGGGAGCTCGGGATGGAGAGGTGTTGGCAAACGGCAATGTTCTGATCTGTTGGTCGGATGAAGTCCGCGAACTGACTCGCGACAAGAAGGAGACTGTATTCCACTATCGCCTATCGAAAGAGAATCAAGAGCTAGGAACAGTGCAGCGATTATCGGATGGCCGTACCTTGATCACGGAACTTGGGGCCAAGCCGGTGCTGTTGGAGGTTGATCCCGACGGAACGGTTGCACACCGCGTGCCGCTTCTTCCCGAGACCGACAACGCCCACATGCAGACCCGGATGGCGCGCAAGCTCGCGAGTGGCAACTACTTGGTCCCGCATCTCTTGGCGTTCAAAGTCAAAGAGTATGATCCAAGGGGCAAAGTGGTACGCGAGTTGGCGACGGACGGAGCGGAGATTGGTGGACGAGCGGCGGAGAACTGGCCGTTCACCGCGATTCGTTTGGCGAACGGAAACACCGTCGTGAACTTGACGCATGGGAACAAGACAGTGGAGTTCGATGCCGAGGGGCGAATCGTCTGGCAAGCGAGCAATACGGATGTCGCAGGCAAACCGTTCGCGGACCCGTGTGGTGGGGAGCGGTTGCCCAACGGCAACACGGTGATCGCGAGTTACGGCGCAAGCGGAGAAGTGGGGGTAGTGAAGGTTTTCGAATTGAACCGGGACAAGCAGATTGTTTGGAAGTACACCGGCCCGCATCGAGCGCACGAAGTCCAGGTCTTAACCACCAACGGCACCCCGATCCCGAAGCCCGCGATGCGGTAGGATTGCCAAATGCAACTTTGGCGCACCTACTTGTTAATTTCGTCTCGCAAGGAGTTTGGCAACGAGACCGGGAAACCGCTGACAAAAAAATGGGGGGCAGAAATATGGGGACCGAACGTCAAAGTCTTTTGCCCTCCATTTTTTGCCCTGCGGTTTTCGAGCGTTCCTTAGGGTTCATCGGTGGTTCAAATCTTCACGGCTGTTATTTTTCTGCCCGACCATCTTTTTGCCTAAGTTTCGTTTCTTTCCTTATCGCGTCAGTATGCTTGGTAGTAGATCCCTTGATTGGCTTTCGCGATCTCTTGAAGCACGATGACTTGTTCCATCAGGCCTACGCAATCGATACGAGCGGGCTTTACGTTTCCGTTATTGAGCCTGGTGATGGTTTGAACGTTGGTGGGATCGAATTCACCGTCCGAGAGAAGGACTATGCGTTCGGGGTTGAGTGCTATTGCCGCTGTCATGGCGGCCATAGGTTGGGTTCCTCCCCCACCTTGTGGAATCGCCAACCAGGCTTTGATCCTCTCCCGATTTTTCTTAGTGGCAGATACTAAACCAGGGAGGTTCGGATCACTTAGATAGTGATCGCTGAACAAAAACACGCAGGCTTTCTGGTTATCCTTGAGTTGATCGATCGCATTCGATAGAGCATTCATCACACGAGGCAATCTATCCGGACGTTGCATACTACCACTGACGTCGATCACGAACACTGTCGATGCTGCAGGTTTACCTTCCCCGACAAATGGGTTCATACCCTTGCTAGACGTCAAATCCGTCCCGGCTTGGCCCGCACTATTCCCAGCCCGATTGGCTGGCGTTCCGTTTCCCGCCTTAGCTTGTCGGTTGGGCACTCGAGACATCACGACTGTTTCTTCCTTGACATCCCCATCGTCATTCCCGCTGCTAGCGGAATCGTCAGACGCTTGAGAGTTGTCCTGGGGTACGGGTGCAGGAGTTTGCTCCGCAGTCACCTCGGTCCCAGGGTCAACGGTTTGATCTTTTTCACTCCCCCCTGCTTTGACTCTCGTCTTATCATCCTGACCGTTTTCAAGCGAATCACCGCTGTCGTTTTCTCCGGCCAAGATTCCTTCGACAGGTCCACTTGTAGCGCCCGAGCCAAGCTTGTCGCCATTGCCGCCACCTGCGCCACTGACGATAAGGAACAAGGCCAAGAGCAACATAAGGATAGCCAGCCCGACGAGAAACCCAATCATCGCATTTCTTGTTCGGGTATCGAACAAGGCTTCTTCGTGATCGGTCGGGTTGCGCGGTTGCGTTTGCTTGCGAGACGGCAAGGGGGGAGGGATCGTTCGAGGGTTGAGCGGCTGATTCATGAGTGATCAAAACGCTTTCATTGAACGGTGGCTGATGATCCAGAAACGACGGTGAGCGATTCCAGATTGTCGATCGGGTTGAGATCATAATCATACCCCTCTTGAATCAAGATTTCCTTCCATTTCAGAAATTCCTCGAAGGAATCGGGCCAGACAGCGATTGAGAAGAAGGTTGCCGCAGGGGGATGGTTATTCATGAGCTTTTGCAATTCTGCCTTTGCATCCGCGGTAGCCAAGGTCCATCCCGCATCTTGCCTAAGCGTGACGCGGATTCCGAGGGGTGTCGATACCGCATTCACATGTTTCGTATTGACTCCGTTTGCATTTCCTCCTTGTACGTCGCTCACCAAATACACTTTGCCGTACCTTATGCCAAAAAGGAGGTTCCCTTTGAGTGTGCTGATTACTTTGGGCAACGTCGTGCTTGTCTCGGTCGCATCGAGAGCATCATCCAACTCCTTGGATCTTTCGGATACGGCGAC
>CAYXFO010000267.1:0-6525 GCA_964464255.1 uncultured Pirellula sp. | reverse complement strand
ATTTACGAGTTTTGGTAATTGGCTGAGGTCGTTGATTGCAGTGAATGCAGCCATGTGGATCGGATCCTTTGCGGATCCATAGGGAGGTGCATAGGCCAGATCGAGCTTTGCTAAATCGTAGACCGTTCCCTGAAAAGCCATCGCCGTCGCGATCACGTCGATCCGTTTATCGACCCCTTCACCGCCGACTGCTTGACCGCCGAGAATGCGTCCATCGTTTGGGGCATACAACAGTTTCAGTTGCATGCTCTGGGCGCCCGGGAAATAGCTGGCATGACTGGCGGCTTGAACGATCGCGGTTCGGAACGGAGTCTGGCTCTTGGCCAGTTGCTTCTCGTTCAGACCGGTACTGGCTGCCGTCAGATCAAAGACGCGAACGATCGAGGTCCCCAGCACTCCGCCCATTGGCTGACTGCTTCCACGCCCTGCATGTTCGCCAGCGATCCGTCCCGAACGATTTGCTGGCCCGGCGAGTGGATTGAGCCCCTTCGTCCCGGTAACGGCATGCGTATATTCAATCGCATCTCCAACGGCATAAATGGAGGGGTCGCTGGTCTGCATGAATTCATTGACGACGATGCCACCCATGGGTCCGATGGCGAGTTCTGCTGCGGTGGCAAGTGCCGTGCGTGGTCGCACTCCAGCGCCGATGACAACGAGGTCGGTATCAACTCGTTCACCGCTTTCGAGGACAGCCACCGTAGCTTTGCCATCGCTGGTTTCGAGACTTGATACCGATTCGCCAGTGAGTACTCGTACCCCTTTGGACTCCATATGTTGCGACACCATTTTCGCAAAGATTGGGTCCAGTCGCGTCAGCACTTGAGGGTTGCGTTCGACCAGATCGACATGCAGTCCGCGGCGATGGAATTGCTCGACCACCTCGACGCCCACGAAGCCAGCGCCGATGACTAGGGCTCGTTTCACAGGGTGAGCGTCGATGTAAGCCATCAGATGATCCATATCCGAGAGCGTCCAGAGGTGGAACGCGTTCCTTGGCATGTCGCGAGCGAACGGAGGGCGAACGGGTTCAGCACCTGTAGCCAAGATCAAGCGATCGTAGGGGATGATGCTTTCGGACGATGCTTCTCCATTGGCGGTGCGGCTCACGACGCGAATCGATCTCGCCGCGCGGTCGATTGCGACGACTTCGTGTTGCGTCTTGACTGCGATGCGAAAGCGTTTCCAAAAGAGTTCTGGGGTTGCGACCAGCAGTTTCGCACGGTCGGCGATTTCGCCTCCAACATGATAGGGAAGCCCGCAATTGGCAAACGAAACGGCGGGCCCTTTCTCAAAGATAGTGATCTCAGCATCGGCATTTACCCGACGGGCCCGCGTAGCCGCCGAAGCTCCTCCGGCGACCCCACCAACAATAACGATGCGAAGGGGTTGATTCGAATCCATTCGAGTTGCTCCTAAGGACTTCGCTTACTGCTTGAACTTGTCCGGCTTGAGGGACACCGTTCCGAGATCGTTGGCGCCGGCTTTGAGGGTGAACTTCACGTTCCCTTTTTTCCAGCTATCGGATTTTCCGTTGACGGCAACTTCGTCAAACTTGTTCTGCGACTCGTGCCACATCTTGAAGGTCAACTCGGTTCCTGCCGGAAGTTTCCCGATTTTGACCACGCCGTCGGCATCGCTAATGCCGACGTAGGGGTGATCGGTGACCACATGGTATGCGTTCATCCATGGGTGGATGTTGCATTCAACCTTCGAAGGTCCGCTCTCGGCCTTCTTGACCGTGATGGTTTTGCTCCCGTTTGTGGGGATGACTTGGTTCCACTCATCGTTGTTGAAGAAAACGAATTTGGCATTGTGGCCGGTTGAGTCGGAGTTCTTTACTTCGATCGTTTGGCCAGCTCGAACGTGAAACACATGGGGAACGAATCGACAATTGACGTTATCGAGGACCGGCTTCGTGTCGGGAACTTCTCGCAGTGATGGATGGATCTGTTCGCTGGAGAGCTTGGTGATCTTGGCATCGATCATGAACACCATATTGGCGATCCCTCTGTTATCTTTGTTCACCAAAAGCCGCTCGTTGGGAATCTGTTGCTTGGCACAAAAAGCATCTGCAGAACCATTCAAATCGGTTAGGGTGGGGGCAGCACCATCCAGTACGAATTTAATCGTAACGTCCGCCCAATCCTGGGCCGAGGCAAGGGAGGGAACAAAAACAAAAGAGCCAGCCATCAGCGCGGCCAAGAAGAATCGTTTCATAGTGGAATGCATCGGTAGGAGTTTGGAGGGGGGGAATCGAGTTGCTATGGCGAGCGTTGCACATGCCTCTCGGATGATTCTAATGGTATACAAGAAATCCGGGGATTCAAAGGCGGATCGGTCGCTTAGCGTTTGGATAGGACGGTCTTTCGGTTGACGGCCCCAAGGCGAGCCATTAAACTTTTGGAACTTCGACGGTGGTAGTAGCTCAGCTGGTTAGAGCGTCGGATTGTGGCTCCGAAGGTCGGGGGTTCAAATCCCCTCTATCACCCTCTCGTTTCACCAATGTTTTTCCAGGTCGGACGCGTTTTGGTGTCACGAACTCTCGATGGCTTCGGTTGCTCCGCGGGCTGCTTATACCCAAAAATTACGGAACTATTGCGATTCTGTGCTTGTTGACGGAAGTGCTTCTTGGCGGCAGATAAATCGTTTTTCACCCGCCGATTGACCCGCGTAGCCAGCGAATTGGATGCGAAACACGATTTGCTGGCCGCTTGAAAATTTTCCTGTCTCTGGGCTCAGGCAATAGCCTCTCACGGTGCAGATAACCGTACCGCGATGGCTCGGCGAACGGCTGGTGGGATAGGTGCGTTCTCGCCCATGACTGCCTTCCACAGAATCTCGTTGAGCTCAAAGTCATCGATGCGATCGTACTCTGTGAAGTCCATTTGCATCGATCGATCCGCACCATAGGCCGTCGCTTCATTCTTCGCATCCAGATTGATCTGAGCTTGTTCAAGGTCGAACGGCGTCAAATCGGGTTTGTCGGTAAATGCGTTGAACATCGGTTGAGCGGCTGCGTCGTATTGCGACAACGGTTCCAAGCCGAGAATCAATTCCATCGTTCGGATCACACTGACAGTGCTGTATTGCGTGCTATCCACCACACCTCGTTTGGCATAGGGGCTAGCTACTAGGCAAACCGTGCGGTGAGCGTCGACGTGATCTGGACCGTTTTGCGCGTCGTCTTCGATGACAAAGATCGCTGTCTGAGCCCAAAGCGGACCGTGACTGACGGCATCCACCAACTTCCCAAGGGCTAGGTCATTGCTCCCGACACACGCTTGCGGTGTGAACGCACCTGGGGTGGTTCCGTCGGTGTGATCCTCACCCAAGCTCATGATTATGAACTTTGGCATCGTACCGTTTGCGGCAAATTCGTTGTACTCGGCGAGCATAATATCCACCAAATCCGTATCGCGTTCTCTTCCTTTTCCTCCGGTTCCCAGCCCGTACGTCGGACACATGTGCCCGATGAGCCCTGGGACTCTTCCCTCCATCCTGTACTTACCATCCCCTTCGGAAACGCGGCCGCCGTATTCCTTGTAGGAGCGATAGGTAATGCCTGCCCGTTTGCATGCATCCCAGATGTAGCCGGAAGGAGCGTTGGACAGATCCCCCTCGTCATCATCATCGATGCCGACTCGCTGCGAGTATGTCAAGTGCCAGTCGCGGGCGATGTAATCCGTGTTGTACGCCATCGTGCTCCATGGATGCCCATCGCGGCTGACCTGTCCATTGCAATAGGTGTTGTCGAGCAGCACGAATTGCTCAGCGATCTTGTGGTGATTGGGGGTGACTTGGCGAGGGAACATGCACAAGGAAGGATCTCCGTTTCCAAGCGGGGGTGTGGCCGCCGCGAAATCGCCAAACACTTGGTCGTAGGTTCGGTTCTCCTTGATCACATAGATGACATACTTGATCGGACATGGATCTCCAACACGTTGTGGAATGACGGAATCCGATGAGCCACGTGCCTTGGACAGCAGTTCGTCTGAATAAGGGCAGTTGCTGAACACCTGCTGCGTGTACAAGGCGAGCTGCTCGTCGTTGGGGATATCCACGATGGATAACGCACCTCGGAGAGTCGTGCCGATGTAGGGATAGGGCAGCATCTTTCGCATGAGTTTCTCGAGTTCGTTCAATTGCGATTCGTCTTCGCCTTGTTTGAACATCGGGTTCGCCTTGGACTGGTTACCCTTGCCGACCCCGACCAGCAAGCGTTTTCCGTCGGGAGTGATCGCTAGCGAAGTCGGATACCATCCGGTGGGCACGAAACCCTTCACTTGGCTCCGACTGGGTGATGAAATATCGATGACCGCGACGCAGTTGTTGTCGGCGTTTGCGACAAACAGGGTATTGCCGTCCGGGGATACGGTCAGCGCATCGGGCGTGCTACCCTCGGGTGCTCGCGGGAACAAGCCCGTCATGATGGTTTCGGTCACGATTCCGCGCAGGGTATCGATCACCCAGACGCCATTCGACGACGCACAGGGCACAAACAAGCGATGATCGGTTGGATGGAAGACGATCTGATTGGGATGTTCACCGACGGGAATTCGAGCGATGACTCGCATGGCTGCTGGATCGACCACTGTGATCCGTCGCTCCGACCAATCGCTTACGTACAGCAACTGATTGCGAGGAGACAATTGAACGTCATACGGTCGTCCTCCCAGTTCAAGTTCCGACACCAATTCCTCGTCCGGTGACAACGCGAGCAGTTTGCCTTGGTTGATGTTGAGGGTGTAGAGTCGCTCCCCTTGTTCGTCCCACATCAAACCGCTCTTGAACCCTTTCTCCTTTTGCAACTTGGAGCGGAGGGCTGCCAGTTCAGCGCGACTCAGTTCGAATACGTTGGGTTCTTTATCACTGACTTGCGTAATTTGGTTGGCCTCCAACCGAAAGCGATGAAGGCGGCCCAAACCCCCGCCAGACCACCAAAGACGCGACTCGTCCTTGGACATGGCCAACCCAAACCAACTTTGGTGAACCATCTCCTTATCTAGTATCTCGCCCGACTGCAAATCCACGAGGGCGAGGTTGTGCTCGTTGAATCCGCTTGTCGCGATGATCGCCCGTCGACTGTCCTGCAGCGGAAGGATGTTGAGCAGCAGATCATTGGTTTCAACGTGGCGTCCTGCAGGTGTCAAATGCCAACCGCTGGGGAGCAAAAAACCGGTCTCCGTCGGGCCGGCGAATTGCGATTTCAACGAAGCGGCCTTGTCAGCATCAGCAGTCGGAGCAGTACGATTCGGAGTGTCTTGCGCCAGTGCAGACCCGCTCGTCAACAGAGCGAGAGCGAAGATGAAATGGAGAGTGGGTACACGCTCTCGAAAACTTCGGAAGACATGTGTTCCATGATGATGGACATAGGCCATGGGTAGGAGATCCTGTTGGCTGGAGATTGCGGTCGATCCCTGAAAGTTCGATGATTTTAGTACCGGTGTTCCTGTCCGTGGTGGTTCCAATGGTTCAGATTGCGTAAATTCATTACTCACTTTTCTAAATCCCGGCAGTGCAAAACAGTCCCAACAAAAACCGGTCGATTAATCATGTTCACTTCTCTGATCGAGTTGAATCTCATCATTGCCTTGGCGATTGCGAGTGTGTGTGCTTCCTCTTCGTACGCCCAAGAGAGGGATCGCATCCCTGCGGGGCTTCGTCCTCCCAGGCATGCTGGAATTTACGTCGTAGCACACCGAGGAGTCCACGACACGATTCCCGAGAATACCTTGGCGGCGTACCGACGCGCGATCGAGCACGAGTGCGATTTCGTGGAGATCGATGTTCGAACCACCAAGGATGGGCACTTGGTTTCCATCCACGATTCCACCATCGATCGGTACACGATCCGAGGTGAGAAGGGGAAGGTGTCCGAAATGACCCTCGCGGAACTGCAAGCGATCGACATAGGGAGCCGCATCGATCGAATAACTGTTGGGGTGGTCCGCGAATTTGAGATCGAGCAAGATACACTCTGGTATATCCCGAGCGGCAAAGTCGAGGAACTTCGAAAGTTGAGCGATTTGGCGTGGCCGATGCCCGATCCAGGTCCAGAGAAGTTTCTCTCGGATTTGCTGACGATGCATCAACCTCCCATCGTAGCATCCACAGCAAAATATTTTTCCGAGTCCTTCGCAACCCTTTGTCATCAGAAGAATGCGATTGTCATTGTGGACGAAAAGGACCCAACGAGTTGGAGGCCGCTCCTCGAAGCAGGGGCTGATGGCATCCAAACCGACCACCCCCAAGAACTGATCGAGTTTCTCAAGTCCAATCGGGCTCCTTAGGTCGCGAGGGTGGTTTTGAGTTCTTTTTGATCGTTGATCGCTCGGTGAACGATTGAAGCGAATCCGGTCATTGCGGTATTCTGTGGAGGTTCCGTACGCTGAATCGAGTCCGTCGAGGTGACAGAAAATGACAAGCAGCCCGAGTGAACCGTCTCCCGCTGATCCACAGAAATCCGACCCAGAAGACGATCTGCAGACCCTGCAGCATGGTGACGAATCGCCACTACAGCGC
>CAYXFO010000266.1:5574-6535 GCA_964464255.1 uncultured Pirellula sp. | reverse complement strand
TGCGGGAACTCGGCTTCAAGCCGTGGTCGATTCGTCCGAAAGCCGTACGTTCGCCCTCGGGCGAACTCACTCAGTGGGCGACCATCACCTGGGGCCTGAGCGACGAAGCCTTCGAGGTGTTGCTAGATGTTTCCCGCGATGATTTGAAACGGGAGTTTGAGAGCAGAAAGAAGCAGGGTTGGGTGATGGTCGACTTCGCAAGCATGCCGCAAGCCGACGAGTCAAATTCATCCGATCGCGATCCCAAACGCGAAGCGTCCACGACGGAGCAACGATGGTGGGGCGTCTGGTGTCATGGTTCGGACGGATCGATCGAAGATCAAGTGCTGGTTCTGGATTCGGTTTCCGACTCGCCCAAAGAAGCCGCAGATCGTGTTTCTCAGCGAGTGCAATACCGTCGTGTTCCCGATGGAGAATTCCGATTCGATGGATTGTTTACCTCCATAACGAAATCGATGCGGGACACGTTGGATGATCGTGCGGGTGATCATGATTATCAGTACCGAATCGCCGTTGAGGCGGGCGATCTCTATCCAGGAATTCCTTGTTCGGACATCCGAGTGCATGAGTTCGGTTCGGTTCGCCATCGAGCCCGATTGTGGAACGATTTGAGCTATTACGACCAAGCGAAGCAGAATGAATCATTGCCGATCCAATTCAATCGACGGGTGAATTTTTCAGATGTCTTGCTGGATTTGGATAAGGCTGATTCGGCCATCGAGGTTCTCGATCAGATCGATGTTGAGAGTCTGAAATCGTCCGGTGCATCAACTGAAGAGCGGGTACTCAACTCATGGAGACGGGCCAAAGGAGTGGCGCTGGCCAAGCTGTCTCGTACCGAAGACCTTCGGCGCTGGGTGGCGGATGAGATCGAGCCAAGCGGTCTGGCCGAATACGAAAAGCGGTTGATTCGAATCCGTCTCGCGATCCTGGATCAAGATCGAGATCAGGTCGTCGCGAA
>CAYXFO010000266.1:1762-5564 GCA_964464255.1 uncultured Pirellula sp. | reverse complement strand
GGCAGCGATGGAATCCCTGACAGACCAGAGTTCCGAGTCGATCGCTACGTTGAACAAGGCGCGTGAAGCGATGCTCCGCGCCTGGGCGTTGGTCGCCTCGCAATCGTGGGGTGTCGAGGCTGTGCCGGGTCTGATGGATCGTTTCTGCTCCCGAGCGCAGCAATGGTCGGCCATGTATCCTGAGCTTTATGCATGCACGTTCAGTTCCGATTTCGATGGCCTGCAAGCCGATGCCACTTGGAAATCATGGTGTTACAGGAACCGTTTGACGGCTCAAGTATCGAGCGCATGCTGGATGCGTCCAGGGATCGATACCGAAGTGGACTACGGTCTGCGCGAATCCGAGTTTCGACGTATGGCGATGGCTCGCTTGGAACAGGGTTTCATTCCGACCGCCATGGACTCGATCTCCGATGGCGATAGCAATCAATTCATTTGGTGCTTGTGGGAGAAGCAGGAGACACCGTTGGCTGATCGAGCTTGTCACGCACGCGAGATCTCAAACCTCGCATTGGGCTTGGTCTTTCTGGGGCAACCCGATCAAATGCAGTACGGTCTTCAGGATCGGTGGGGGCGAAGCGTGCGGACAGCTTTGGTCGATGGGGCCGCACGTATCGTCGAACCCCGCATGTTGGTGCAATGGTTCAGCGAATCACCCCTCAATATGCAGGTAGCTTACCTGGAGGTTTTGGGTGGCATCCCGCTGAATTCTATGGATGCTTTGAGCCAGCGCATCCTGCAAGAGTCCGTGACCAGGCTGGCAACGGATTCCGTCGACGTGCGCCTTGCGAACACGGCACGCTGGTGCTGCATGATGTGGCAGTTGCCTGTTCAACCATTGCCGATTAACCAACGGCGAGATCCCTCGCGAAACTGGCTGACCAATAGCCTTGGGCAACAGTTCGCAGTGATCGATGTTCCTGAACGGGTCCTCTGCGGCAAACGCGGAAAGAACCGCGTATGGAAGAAGGTCGATCGGCGGATTGCGATCGCTACGACCGAGATCACCGGATCGGTATTCGAAGAGTTTCTGAAAGATCGCAAGGCGAGGTCCTGGATCGATTCGGATCCGGGCAAGCGTTTTGTGGAGGCCGAGCGATTCGACGATCCGCAGTGCAAGATTTCATGGAACTTGGCCGTTCGATTCTGCCAGTGGCTCAATGAGCAAGAGGGAATCCCGGAGGACCAGTGGTGTTACCTGAATGCTTGGGAGCCATCTGCGAATGCGTTTCGGTTTGCTCCCAACTATTTGGAGCGGACCGGTTATCGGTTACCGACCTTCGCTGAATGGAAACACGTGTGTGCTGGCGGTACCGATGAGGCTTGGCATTTCGGTAGCGATGTGTCGATGATTTCGCTCTATGAGTGGACGATGCCCCACTCGGGTAATCGAAGGCAAAGCGTCGCGCGAAAACGACCGAATGGATCCGGGGTATTCGACATCGGGGGAAGTTTAGCCGAATGGTGCGACGATCTCTCACCCAGCACCAGGCGCGACCGATGGCGCGCCTTCCTCGTCGATGATGGAAATCCAGCGAAAGGCTTCAATCGTGAGGACAACTTCACGCTAGCAGGCGGTCGTTTCAAATTCACCGCAGATTCGGCCATGACCGATTCGTTCGTCGTCAACGGTCCGGACCAGCCAACCGTTTCGACGGGCTTTCGAGTTGCGAGAACGCTTCATGAAGGAGTCGACCGGGCCGTGACGACCCCGTAACCGAAGCCGCGGAGACGGGAGATTAACTTCGGTTCCGTGGTTTGTCAGCGAACAGTTCACGTAGCGAACCGTATCAGTCGGGCGAGGCTGTTACAGGACTGGGGCCAGCGCTTGCAACAGGGGGCCTTGAGCCTGGAAGTACTGTGAGCGTTGAACCAGGCACAGTCGGATAATCATTTCTCGTACTGATCAGTTCCTCTTCGCCGATTTCAGGCGGTTCATCGCAAGGATCGTGCATGATCAGCATATTGTCAACCTTGACTTTATCCTTGTTCCACCGCACCAATGCATACTGTTTGTCTGGCGTGATACTCACTGAGCCTATCGGGTAAAGAGTGCCTGCGTTATCTATGTTAATCACGTACCCTTTTTTAGAATCTGGTACCAGAACGCAAGGAACGGTAGTTTTGTTTAGCAAAGGGTCTGACCCATTCATAATCGTGATATTCTTTTTCTTGAACTCTTCCGAACCCTCTACATCTAGCTCAATCCGGTACATGCACAGGTTACCCTGGAGTCCTGTTCCAATACTTCCGTGGATGTGAAATGCAACGGCGAGACGGTTCGCCGAAGTTCCTGTTCGGTATGTCCATGCGTACATTTGATTTTCGACCGTCTCCGGAGGGGACGTATTGATTGGATCTGCCGCATTGCAGGAAGTGAGAAAGCACGCCGAAAGTGACGCAGTAATCGTAAGCGTGAACGCGATGAAACGCAGCATCTTGAGAAGCTCCTAAGATGAGAGTCGTGAAAGAACACCCGTCCGACGACTGGATGCCCGTGTTGGGAAGTACCAAGCTAGCCGAACACTTCCGCCAGTCCAAATACTTTCCCATAAAAACCCTCTACCGAGGGGTGTTGGGCTTCGGCCGATGTTCTGATCGTAGCGTTACTGAGGATCGATCTGCTGGGTGATGCGACACCGCAGATGAAGATTCATTCATTTTCCGCTGGAAAAGGAGCCTACGAAGAAGGGGTCTACGGAAGAGATGGACCGATCAGCGGGGCATGAGTGGCGTGTTGTTGGGCCAATTGGAGTTGTTGTTCGGAGGGGGTGCGACGGAGCCACCAGGGGTGGAGACCGGCCAACCGTAGGGTGAGTTGTTTGCGGGATTGCTCGGTTGGCTGTTTGCATTTCCAGACCCATTTCGCGGGGGGAAGAATCGATTGAGGATCCCACCTTGTCCGGAGCTGTTTGACGCCGCACTCCCCTGCCCTGCTCCGTTGGGTGAGGCAGGTAGAAACTCGCGGCCCAATTCCGACATCTGAGAGTCTAGCGCTCTTCCCCAAGCGTCGAAGTTAGGATTCAGCGTTCCGTTGGAGGGTGGTGGTACGAAGTTCGGGTCCCTACCTTGCTCTAGCTGCTGATTAACCCGATCGATGTAGGGGCCGATGACTTGGACGACTTCCTTGGGAAGAATCGAGCCGGCTTTCGATAGCGTCTTGCCAATGTAGTAGCCGCTTTTGGATTGCGCGATTGCTTGTTGTTGCGACGGGCCCAGCAGAGTCATTGCGAACATGGTGATCACACAGCACAGCACCGCACCCTTGATCAAACCAAAGCCTGCTCCCAACTGACGGTCGAACTCTTTGAGTTTGATCTTGTCGATCGACTTGCTGATCATCCGAAATACAAGCCAGATCACCAGGCTTGAGCCAAAGTACAACAGCAGCATCGCCAGGAACATATTCCAAGGGGGCTCGGCATTGATCATCTTAGCCACATCGTGGCGAAAATAGTTGGCGACGAAATAGCTCGCGATGATGGATGCCAGCGATGCGACTTGCCAAGCAAAGCCTTTGATCGCGCCGAATAGTGTCGCGGCGGCGAGGACCACCAGCATGATGATGTCGTAGGGTTGCATGTTTGAGCACTCGCAGGTTTTTCGAACGGAGTCTGCGCGAGAACTATAGCGATCTGCGTGAGCTTAGGCGAATACCACTTTAGGAATAGCAACTTATGTAGAACAGCAGTCCTCTGCTGTTCTGATAACAGAAACTAGAGAAACTAGGACATGCATAGCAGGGCACTTGTTTGCTAGCAAGCGAGATGAGATTGATACGCTTCGAACGATGCTAGCAAAC
>CAYXFO010000266.1:0-1662 GCA_964464255.1 uncultured Pirellula sp. | reverse complement strand
CGAGAAAAATAGTCTGCCCTCCGATTGGTTTGGACTGAGGGATAGGGAAAGCAAGCAGAAACTGGGACATGCATAGCAGGGCATGCGTCGGGGAATAGCTGGCAAAACAAAGGTGCCAGACTGAGGGACACACACTTCCCGATTTGCTTGTTTGCTAGCAAGCGAGATGAGATTGATACGCTTCGAACGATGCTAGCAAACCACTAGGAACCGTGTGTGTCCCCAATGGTGGTGTCCCCAATGGTGGTGTAGGGAACGAGAAAAATAGTCTGCCCTCCGATTGGTTTGGACTGAGGGATAGGGAAAGCAAGTATTGGATGTGCCAGCGTTGGTGAGAGGATGGACGCATTTCTCGGTTCCCCGGAGCAGTTGAGGACAACTGCTCCTACATTGGTATTTGCTAGCGAATGTAGAATGGCTGGATTCGGGCTGTCTTGCTCTTGGTGTGGGAAAAATGGTATTTCCTTGAAATCGCAACCCCCCTGCCCTGCCCTGTGGACTGGAACAACATGGCGGATTTTCGCACACATATCACCGTCAGTACGATCGCCGGCGCCCTGTTCGGTATGGGTGGCTACCAATCGGGCATGCCATGGGAAAGTTGCGTGATCGCTGGCGGACTGTGCTCGGTCAGTGGCATGCTACCGGACTTGGATAGCGATTCGGGGATCCCGCTTCGGGAAGCGGTTGCTTTTTCGGCGGCCTTTATTCCTATGCTGATGGTCGATCGTCTTCGCCGCGTTGGGTTGTCGCACGAGATGATGTTGGTCGTCACCGGCGGCATCTATCTGTTCCTCCGATTCGGGATCGCAGAGTTCTTTCGCCGATACACCGTGCACCGAGGGATGTGGCACAGTATCCCCGCAGCGCTCATTGCGGCGATCTTTGTCTTTCTCGTCTCTTCCTCCGAAAACGTGAACCTGCGACTCTTCAAAACGGTCGCTGTCTTCATCGGCTTCATGTCCCATATCCTGCTCGACGAGTTGTGGTCGGTGGAATATCGTCGAGGTCGCTACACGTTCAAGCACACGTTCGGCACTGCCCTGAAATGGTGGGGGCCAATGCGCATATCAAACGTCATGACCTATGCCTTGCTCATTGGGGTGGGTGTCCTTGCGTATCACGACGAAGGTCTGATGGAGAGGTTCGGGTACACGCATGCCCACGATATTCCGCATACAGCCTTGGATTGGCTGAAACAGGTCCGCGACCATTCGCAGAACTGGATTCGTTGAGCCGGAGGAACCGTGAGTGAATCCCGAAACGAGAGCCTTCGTTTCGGAATTAGCGGGAAACCCCCAAAACGTACCACCCATCGATGGATCGATCGGCCTCGTCGTCCCGTCGAAGCTAGGTTGCAGCTTTTCGGTCTGGAACTGCATATTCATCCGCGCGGGGAATCGTCATGAGCGAACCGTTGCACGTCTATTTTGGTTCGCGGACGGTAGGTACTTTGGAACGAGCCGACGACAACTCGATGCGTTTTGAGTACCGACGCGATTGGGTCCAGGCCGCAGGTGCATTTCCAATTTCCTTGTCGTTGCCGTTCGATGGTTCCTACACCGATCGAGCGAGCCATTCGTACTTTGCCAACCTATTGCCCGAAGGGAATGTTCGGGAGCAGATTTGTCGAGCGCTTGGGATCTCTCCGTCCAACGATTT
>CAYXFO010000265.1:0-6548 GCA_964464255.1 uncultured Pirellula sp. | reverse complement strand
ACCTAAGCTATTGAGCAAATCGCGAGCGGGCTTAAGGTTCGGATCGATCTGCAAAGAAGCTGTCAGCTGCTGTTGCGTTGCGGGGATGTTTTTTCGATTGAAGTGGAGATAGGCCATCTGATAGTGAGCCATCGCCGGCGATTCGACTTGACGAAGTTCATCGAGCGCTGCACCCGACTCGCCGGAGTCGATGAGGATGCCTGCAAGCGTTGCGCGATGCGATCTGTTTTTGGGTTGCAGATTGACCGCCTTTTGCAATTCCCCCCGAGCTTCTTTCAAATTGCCCGACCGCGCGTAAAGCTGCCCGAGTTCCGCATAGGCATCGGCGTTGTTCGGTGCCACTTCAATCACCTTGCGGTAAAACTCCAACGCTTTGGCGGATTCCTTTTGTTTGTCATACAAGCGAGCCATCGCTAAGAGAGCTGTGGGATTCTTTGCCTCGGCTTCCAACGCGCGGCTGTAGCTGTCCAACGCTTTGCCGTAGTTGCCTTGCGACTCAAAGTAACTTCCCTGAGCAACCAAAATTTCAGGGGCAGCATTTAACCCTTTGCTCGGCGCCGTCGCGGGATCGGCAGGGATCGTGGCCGAGGCGGTCGTGAATGGACTCGTGATGGCGGTCTTCGTCTTGCTGTAAGCCGACGTCATCGCAGCTCCGACGTTAGCGAATTGGCCTTTCACGGAGGAGGCGGTCTTGGATAGGGACTGGCCCATGGAAGAAGTGCTTGAGCCATCGATCGTTTCGGTCGGCCAGATAGACGGGCGAATACCGGGCTTGGATACACAACCGGAACCGCTTGCCAAAAGAACCAACATGCATCCCAATCCGCACCCTGCTCGCGTAACTAGGCAATGCTTTCTTTTCATGTCCATATTTCCCTCGTTTGGGCGTCCTTGCGCTAAGCTTTTGATAGCAATTGCACGGCGTTGCAATCGATGCGACCGCTACAGCTTCCATCTAGGATGCTCGGCAGAAATCGATCTGCACATGAAGAAAATCGGAGAAGGACCCGAGATGGGGGGAAGCTACTTCAGACGGACGCTCGTCGCAAGCGAGAAGCCAGAGCGTTGGTAATACCCCAGGCTACGAGAGGGAACCCAAGACCGAAACACAGATCGCTGGCCAGGGTCGATCGCCAAAAGGGGAGTCCCATCCAGTAGCAGCGGCAGAGTCCCGCAAACGATGACTCGTATCCCATTTGGGGATCAAGCCACGCGCCGAAGTTGCTGATCAGGAAAAATACGAAGGAACCCGCGATCACTCCAAGAGGGAGCGAAGCGATCGTAGCGACAACCGGAGTCGAGGTGCGATTCCACCATGTGCTACAACCTGCGCCGATCGATGCCACCGCAGCAAACGCGATGTAGTTCAGAACCATGGAAGTGGGATGATAAAAACCCATTCCCGGGACATTCAGGAAATGCCCCAGGCAATCGGCAGCGAACAGGACCAGCGCAGGTGCGAACCATCGTGCTGGCCCGGTCAGGAACAATCCACAAAAGAACGCCAGGGCTCCGAAGGTCGCAAAATTCTCCGGAAGTGGTGCAAAGCGAAGAGCGAGGCTGACCAGTCCGAAAAAAGCAGCGAACCACCAAGCCACTGGGCGAACAACCTGAATGAATTCGGAACTGGTTTTCTTTTGCGTCGAGGGGATTTCAGTTGGCATAGCAAGGACTCAGCGGGCGCGACCCCGACCATGACGCATTCAAGGAAAATTGGAAAATCCGCAGACTACCACAGAAGTGTACCACAGTAGGCTACCCAGGACCCTCGTCCAGTGCAACCGCTGTCCAGTGCATGGATAGGATCCTCCCATTTGTCACAAGATCAGGACCCGGGTAAGATCGGAAGAGGGACTTGGCCAGACGACTTTCAGCGACGCGAGCGGGTAAGGAATTCCATGACGAAGCACATTTTTGTCACAGGTGGGGTGGTCAGTTCGATCGGCAAGGGACTGACCAGCGCGTCGATCGGCATGTTGCTGGAGGCTCGCGGCCTACGAGTTCGTATGCAGAAACTCGACCCCTATATCAACGTCGATCCGGGGACGATGAGCCCTTACCAGCACGGGGAAGTCTATGTACTGGACGATGGGAGTGAGACCGACCTGGATTTGGGTCATTACGAGCGTTTCACCAGCGGGACGCTGACCCGCGATTCCAATTACACCACCGGCCAAATTTATTTGCGTGTGATCGAAAAGGAGCGTCACGGGCAATTCCAAGGCAAGACGGTCCAAGTCATTCCCCACATCACCAACGAGATCAAAGAAGCGATCCTTCGATTGGCCGATCCCAACACCGATATCGTTATCACGGAGATCGGCGGAACGGTGGGTGATATCGAAGGGCTTCCATTCTTGGAAGCGATTCGGCAACTGCCCCAGGATTTGGGGCGCGAAAACTGCATGTTTATTCACTTGACCCTGGTTCCCTATTTGAAGGCCGCCGCAGAGATCAAGACCAAGCCGACGCAGCACTCGGTTGGCCAACTGCGGCAGATCGGTATTCAGCCCGATGTGTTGATCTGTCGTTGCGAGCAAAGTATCTCGCGCGAAGAGCGAGAGAAAATTGCACTGTTCTGCAACGTCCCTGTCGAGGCGGTGATCGAGGAAAAGGACAAGGACTTCTCGATTTACGAGGTTCCAATGTCGCTCCGCGATCACAAGCTGGATGAGTTCATTGTCAAGAAGTTCGGATTGAATTCGCACCCACCGAAACTGGAGGCGTGGGACAACCTGATGTATTCGCTGCGCAATCCGAAGCATGAGATCAGCATCGCTGTGGTCGGCAAGTATGCCGAACACAAGGATGCGTACAAGTCGATTTACGAATCGCTTGACCATGCGGGTATCCATCATCAATGCCAGATCCGTATTGCGCGCATTCAGAGCGGTGACATCGAAGAAGAGGGTCCGGAGCGGCTGTTATCAGGATACGACGGCATCTTGATCCCCGGCGGATTCGGAGAGCGCGGTATCGAAGGCAAGGTTCAATCGATCCGCTATGCTCGAGAACGAGACATCCCGTTCTTTGGCATCTGTTTGGGAATGCAGTGCGCCGCGATCGAATTCGGTCGCGATGTCATTGGTTTGAGCTCCGCGCATTCGACGGAATTCGACAAGGACACACCTCATCCGGTGATCTGTTTGCTCGATGAGCAGCGCAATGTGACGCAGCTCGGAGGGACGATGCGCCTGGGTGCCCAACCGTGCCACCTGATGAAGGATTCGGCCGCGCATCGCGCCTACCAATCCGATGTCATTTCCGAACGACATCGACATCGATACGAGTTCAACAATCTTTATCGTCAACAATTTGAAGCCCATGGCATGCGATTCTCCGGCCTCAGTCCTGATGGCGGATTGGTCGAAATCCTAGAGCTTCCCAATCATGCGCACTTCGTCGCCGTTCAATTCCATCCCGAGTTCAAGAGCAAGCCGACCCGCGCCCATCCGTTGTTTGCAGCCTTCGTCGGCGCGGCGATGAAGCGGCGCATCGGTCGCAAGCAACAACGGCCGATGCCGAACAATAGCGAAGAATCGTCCAAGTCCAGTGCCTTGACACCCCCATGATCGATCTGACTGGACACACCGCCCTGATCACAGGCTCGACCCAAGGAGTCGGCGCATCGATTGCCATATCGCTGTGCCAAGCGGGGGCGCGAGTGATCTTGCATGGTATTCGCGATGACTCTGCGGCGCAGGCCACTCTCGCCCGCTGCCGCCAGTCGCGAAAAGATACCGAGCTGGTGTTCTTTGATCTGGCAAGCGATATCGAACGAGTGCAACAGGATTTTGCCTTCCGCATTCTCGAGCAATATCCCAGCATGGATCTGCTGGTCAACAACGCGGGGATCTTCATCGATAGTCCCTTTCTCGAAATGAACCCTGCGATATTCGATCGCACCTTTGATATCAATGTGCGTGCGCCGTATTTCCTAACCCAGGCATTCGCGAAGCATTGGGTCGCGAGATCTACCTCGGGGCGCATCCTTTTCACCGGTTCAATCAATGGCTTGCTGGCGGAACCCATGCACAGCGCATATGACGCGTCCAAGGGAGCGGTCGCCGCCTTGGTCCGGTCGTTGTGCGTGAGCCTCGCTCCCCACGGCATCCGTGTCAACGCGATCGCACCGGGACTCGTCCGCACGCCGCTGACCGATCAGGTACTATCGACCGATCGCGCGACCCTCAAGTGGATGGAACTGCACACCCCTAACCAAACGGTCCCAAACGCGGATGTATGCGGCCCGATGGCTGCGTTTCTGCTGAGCGATTTGGCAAATCACATTCACGGTCAAACCATCTACATCGATGGCGGCATGAGCGCTTGGCAACAACCCGATCTGCCGGATAGCTGTCGCTCTGCGATGCAGGCTCAACCATGAAGCCGAGGATCCTGATCGTCGAAGATGAAACCCACTTGGGAAACGGGTTGAAGTACAACCTGGAGGCCGAGGGCTACAAAGCAACGCTCGTCTCCGACGGACCCACCGCACTCAAATTGATCGAAGCCGACCATTTCGCTTTCGATTTGCTTATCCTCGATTTGATGTTGCCGGGCATGAGCGGATATGCCGTCTGCGATCGCATCCGCCAACAAGAGATACTCATCCCGATTCTCATCTTGAGCGCACGCAGCTTGTCCGAGGATCGGGCACGCGGCTTCGATGTCGGAGCCAATCAGTATTTGACCAAACCATTCGATCTCGACGAACTCCTGTCGAGAGTCAAGAACCTGCTCCGGCTCTATCCCAAGCAATCCAAGAGTTCAACTCCCATCTTGAGCGCAAAGGTCACTGAGGTTGTCTTTGGAAATGCCCGTATCAATTTCGATACGTATGAAGTCTTCGTCGATGGCAAGGAAGTCAAGCTGACGCACAAAGAGTTGCAACTCCTCAGATACTTCGTTGAAAACGAAGGTCGCGTCATCAGTCGCCAAGAGTTGCTCAGCGAGGTCTGGGGAATGTCGGGAGAGATGCAGACCCGCAGCGTCGATCAATTCGTGATGCGGCTTCGAAAAACGTTTGAGATCGATCCGGCCAAGCCGCGTCACATCCTGACCATTCGCGATGCTGGCTATCGTTTCGTCACCGAGCCCACCACCGGACAAGAGACCGCAGAATAATAATTATTCTCTAAAGCGTCAGCTAATTCGAAGAGTGATCGGTAAGCGATCGATCGCGACAATTAGCGAAAGCGAACCGATTCCAGCGACATGGCAACAGTGATTTGCTGTCGCTTGCGGACCACAAAGTATTTCGCTGAAGGAGCCGAACGAAATGTGGGACTCGAGATGATCCACTGCAGGTCAGCCATACTCGCGGTCTGCCATTCCATGACGCCGACGATGATATCCCCGACTTGAAGTCGTTGCTTGGCTGCCGGGCTTGCCGCGCGAATTTCGGTGATTCGAAGACCACCCTGATAGTCTTCCCCTGCACCCGCTACGGCACTAGCTGCGACAGCGACAACTCGTACGCCGAGTTGCTCCCATACCGTCTTCGCGAGATTCTGGTCGAGAGTCGCGGGAGCTGAACGAAGAGGGACCGCCTGAGTGACTCGGTTCTCGCCCCGCACTAGCCCTAGCTCAACCGAACCGCCCGGTCGCTGTTCGAGCAGCATCAACTCCAATTCGAGTCGATTAGAAACTGGAACTCCATTCACCGACTCAACCACATCGCACATGCGAACGTTTCGGCTCGAAGTCGACTCCTCTTGGTCAGAGCGGACGAGTAGTTTCGAAACGCCGTTCTCATAACTTCGCGATAACTCGAGGCCGTGCACCACCGGTTCAGGATGCGAAGCCGCAACCAAATCGGCCATGACATCCAGGGCCGAATCGATCGGTATCGCAAATCCGATCCCTTGTGCTCCAACTCGAACCGCGACGTTGATACCGATGACTTCTCCATCGAGGTTCAGAAGCGGTCCGCCCGAGTTCCCCGGATTGATATCGGCGTTGGTCTGAATCAGGTTCTTGTATTCCTGCGAGCCATTCACCGGTATGTTTCGATTCAGGGCGCTGATGATCCCTTGCGTCACTGTGTTCTGATATCCAAATGGATTGCCGATCGCGATCACCGTCTCGCCGCGCATCAGATCGGAACTGGTTCCGAATTCGATCGTCGGGAGATCCTTGCTCGTAGGAATCTTGATCAACGCAAGATCGGTCTCCGGATCGTAGTTGAGGAGCTTGGCGATGGCCGTGGTTCCATCAGCCAAGGTCACCTCAATACGGCTGACGTCCTCAACGACATGCAGATTGGTGATGATGTAGCCCCGAGGATCAATGATCACCCCGGTACCCATTCCATTGACTTCCTGCTTGGAGTTGGGGCTTGTGGTCGACGCACTCACCACCGTCTTGCTCCCCTGAATGTTGACGACCGCTGCTTCTGCATGCTGAATGGCACGCACGATCGGCGACACGCGTTGTGGAGGATCGGCAAATAGGGTGAGCGGCTGGGCCAGCGTAATGGACAGACCAGCGGCTACGGATGCAAGACGTAGGATGGTCTGCCTTGCAATGACTCGCGACAATTTCAT
>CAYXFO010000264.1:0-6563 GCA_964464255.1 uncultured Pirellula sp. | reverse complement strand
CCGAGGCTGGCCCGTCCATGCCAGTCAATATCACCGGTCTCGAAAAGGCCCCGGAGGCCGGAGAAAAGTTTTACGTTATCGACGACATTGCACAAGCGCGACAGCTGGCAGCCGGGCGTGAACAACTCCTCCGCAAACAATCCCTTTCAGGAACATCACCCAAAGTTTCCTTCGAGACATTTCAGGAACTGCTGCAATCTGGCAAGCTTGGAGTGAAAGAAGAGAGAGTAACATTGAACTTGATCGTCCGCGCTGACGCTCGCGGTTCGCTCGAAGCCATTGAGAAGGAACTAGGGAAGCTCGATCACCCGGAAGTGGAAATACGCATCCTGCAGAAATCGGTCGGTGGCATCACGGTAGCCGACGTAACCCTCGCGAGTGCTTCGCAAGCAGTCATCGTCGGGTTCAACGTGATCCCTGACGAAGCAGCGAGGGCACTCGCAGATACCCGAAACGTCGAGATCCGCCGCTACGATATTATCTACAACTTGGCTCAGGATATACGATCCCTGATTGAAGGCAAACTCAAGCCAGAAGAAAAGGTCATTGAATTGGGGCGTGCCCTGGTCAAGCAGGTATTCAGTGTGTCTCGAGTTGGTACGATCGCTGGTTGTTATGTAGCTCAGGGAACAGTGGAGCGAGGCTGCCGCGTTCGCGTCAATCGAGAAGGAAGAAAGATTGGGGACTATGTTCTCGAAACGCTCAAACGCGTCAAGGATGACGTAAAAGAAGTGAGTCGAGGTATGGAATGCGGTATCAAGCTAGGTGGTTTCAACGACGTCAAAGTGGATGATGTTCTCGAAGCCTACCGCATCGAAGAAGTCGCTCGTACGCTGAGTTCGTCCAAATCATGAGTGCTCGTCGACTGCTAAAGGCAGCCGAGGCAATCCGAGAAGTTGTCTCGATGGCCATCCTTACGGAACTCCGAGACCCGCGCGTAAAAAACGTCACGGTTCTCGGAGTTGAGCTATCGCCAGACATGCGAGAAGCGAAAGTCGCGGTCAGCATCATGGGGAGCGACAGCCAACAGCGGACGACACTCAAGGGCTTGCAAAATGCATCCGGGTTTCTACAAACCAGAATCGCTGAACGCATCGACACTCGCTACACTCCCAGACTCTCTTTCGTGATCGACGAAGGTGTCAAAAAATCTGTTGCTGTTCAGCAGATTCTCGATCAAATAGCTCGCGAACGACATTCCGAGGCGGAACAAGAATCACCGTAATTCACAACTTCGATTGAGTTTTCATTTCAAGCGTGTATCTATGACAGCCAGCAATCGTGCCTCAAAAATCGATGCGCTATTCAAGTCCCTAAAGAAACACTTTAAGCCTTCGCCAGAGGCACCCGAGCGTTCCGTCTTGGAGCACTTGCTCTACGCATGCTGCCTGGAAGACGCACGTTGCGATCAAGCAGACGAAGCCTTCGCGAAACTGCAACAAACCTATTTCGATTGGAATGAAGTTCGCGTCACCACAATCTCCGAGTTGGCGCAATGCCTCCACAGTCTCCCCCAAGCAGATCAAGCAGCCTCGCGCATCAAACAGTGTCTGCAATCCCTCTTTGAGGCAAGGTATCAATACGAACTCGACGACCTAAAAAAGGCGAATCTAGGGAAAGCAGTCGCGGAACTTGAAGCATGGAAAGGAATGTCGCCGTTCGTTGCCAGCTATGTTTCTCAACAAGCGCTCGGAGGGCATTCCATTCCAATCAGCCAGGTCATTATTGAGTCCCTCGTACAATGTGAAATCCTAACATCTGCAGAAGCCGAGAAAAAAAGCGTTCCAGGCATGGAACGCGCTATCCCCAAAAATAAAGGAAGCGAATTCGGTGCCCTCCTTCTGCAATTCGCAACGGAAATGAAGGCTCATCCCAAGAGCGGTCCAGTGCAGAGCGTCCTCAAGGATCTAGGTGTAACATACAAAACGAAACCAAAGGTAGAACCGAAAACGGAACCCAAGCCAAAGCAACCGACCATGAAACCCGCTGGGGACAGTCCTAAAGGAACTTCCACCGCGAAAGGGAAGGTTATCGACAAGACTGAACCACCAGTCCCAGCCTTGCAGCCAACGAAGAAAATTGAATCCAGAAGAAGCCCTGCTGAAACGGCGAAAAATGAAAACTTAGCACAGACGCCAACCGAAAGGAAGGAAACCGCTAGCAAGCCACCGGCAAAGCCAGTAGCCACAAAGAAAATGGCACCACCTGCCTCTTCAAAACAGCCACCGGCAAAGTCATCTTCGGCACCCAAAAATAAGTTAACTGGCTCTGAGCAAACCAAGAAATCTTCTCCTAAAAAAGTCGAGAAGAAAGAGAATAAACCAAAATCGGTATCCAAGCCAAAGCCAACAGACACCAAGAACAAAAAGACCAATGATGCGAAGGGCAAGAAGCGAGGAACCATTTCGAAGGCAACCTCAGGATCGGGTCCATCTGGGTCGGTGTCTTCAAATCTAACGAAGAAGAAGCCGAAATAAGAGATTCAGGCTTCGCATCGGATACGGAAGGTAGCTTAGGAGTACTAAAATGGCTGGACATTCCCAATGGGCAAACATCAAGCACAGGAAAGCGCTCGTTGATAGCCGGAGGAGCAAATTGTGGAGTAAGCTCTCGAAGGCCATCATCGTTGCGGCGAAACTCGGTGGAGGGGACCCAAGCAGCAACGTTCGTCTACGCACGGCTATCCTCGATGCCAAGGCAGTCTCGTTGCCCAAAGACAACATTGATCGAGCGATCAAGAAAGGGACCGGGGAACTCGACGGGGGCGATGTAGATGAAATCCTGTACGAGGGTTATGGGCCCGGAGGAGTAGCGATCCTAGTAGATATCATGACCGATAATCGAAATCGCACTGCCCCTGAGATCCGAAAGATTTTTGACTCCTGTGGCGGTAACCTCGGCTCTACCAATTGCGTCGCCTATCTGTTTGAGCGAAAAGGTCTAATCGCCATCAAGACGACGTCGGCAAACCTCGAGCAAGTGATGGAACTCGCTCTCGACCATGGCGCCGAAGATGTCACCGAATCGAGCGATTTGATCGAAATCGTTTGCCCCACCGATGCTTACTCGGGGTTGGTCGAAATCTTGGAGGGTCAGGGAATCCCGATGGAATCCAAACAGGTAACTCGCATCCCGAACCTGACCGTCGAAGTCGACTCGGAAACTGCAACGTCCGTCATGAAACTACTCGAAAAACTCGAGGACAATGATGATGTTCAATCCGTTGCAACGAACGTGAATTTTACCACTGAACAACTTGCGGCTATGGGCTGATAGCAAGGTTTTTCTTGCTAACTGGAACGAGCGATAAACTGTCAGCCGCAGGTAAAGTGTTCTTAGCAAACCAACTTTTTTTGGGTGATCATGCTCCCTCGCATACGCTCGACAAACCCGCATTTCATTGCGGATATCAAGCAATACCTGGAACGATTGAGTCCTGACGGGTCGGTGGTATCCAAAAAAAGTCGCGACTTAACTCTCAAACTTTTCGGTACAGTCCTGACACCTCAGCAAGTTGTGGAACGCATCTGCGATGATGTTCGCAAACAAGGGGTCACAGGAGTTTTGCATTACCTCCGCACGCTCGACAACCCCGAAGCAGATGCGAATTCGATACGTGTACCGGTGGATCGTATTCGAGAGGCTCACCATCGCGCGAGCCCTGAATTTCTTCGATGCATACGAACGATTCGGGACAATGTAACCCGTTTTCAAACCGCCATCTTGCATCGCGATGTTGATGTTGAGAGCTCTGCTGGGACTCGAATGCGCCATCGCTATATACCGCTGCGCCGTGTAGGCCTGTGCATTCCTGGCGGCGCAGCGGCCTATCCGTCAACCGTTTTGATGACCGCGATACCAGCTTTGTGCGCAGGGGTGAAGGAAATCGTCGCTGTTTCGCCCCCGACCAAGTTCGGAGCTTTCAATGACGATGTACTCGCCACCTGCTTCGAACTTGGAATCCAAGAAGTGTATGCGGTCGGAGGTGCTCAAGGAGTTGCCGCACTGGCTTACGGAGTCGAAGGTATCGAGCCGGTAGACAAGATCGTCGGTCCAGGAAACCTCTTCGTCGCATTGGCAAAGAAACTGGTTTACGGAACCGTCGACATCGATTCTATTGCTGGCCCAAGCGAAGTTACCGTGATCACCGACCATACAACTCGCCCTGCGTTCGCCGCTTCCGACTTAATCGCACAAGCAGAACATTCACCTGGAGCGAGCATCGTTTTATCGGTTAGCGAGGCGATGCTCGACGCAATCGACCAGGCGATCGAAACGCAATTGCAGGGACTCGAAAGATCTGAATTGGCGGCCGACTCGTTGAAGAGTTTCGGCGCCAGCATCTTTTGCCGTGACGAAGAGGAAATGATCGCAGTAGCCAATACGCTCGCACCGGAGCATTTGCAAATCTCCGTCGATGAGCCGGAGCGTTTTGCCAACGCGATTCGCAACGCTGGCGCTCAATTTTTAGGGCATTACACCCCCGTAGCGCTGGGAGATTATGCAGCAGGCCCGTCGCACGTTCTGCCTACGGGAGCAACCGCACGATGGGCATCCGGTTTGACATCCAATGACTTTCTCCGTTCTTTTAGCAGTGTTCAATTCAGCTTGGAGGCACTCCAGGCGATCGGTCCAACGGTTTCCGAACTCGCGAATCGAGAAGGCTTGACGGCCCATCGTGAAAGTGTAGCGGTTCGGTTGCGTAACAATTAGACGGAACTGAGGGCTTTACCTAGCGGGCGAAAGTGACTGGACCAAGCTCGAGCCAACCATCGTTTAGTACTCGAGGAATAGAGCTTGGATGCCTACTTGGTCTCCCTCGATTTCTTAGTTTTCGCCACTGCGGTCTTGCCTGTAGGTGCGTCCTCTGGAGTGTCTTCCTGGTCGATCTTATCTCTGTTGAGCAGCATCGAATAGATGTCTTTGCAGGTATCAAAACCCCACACAAGGGCGATAATTATCGATACGGCGATCCCACCAAACTTGACCTTTGCATCTTCCACATCCATCAATAGAAGTGCGACGCCACTCAACAAGCCAGCACCTGCAATGATCGACTTGGCTAGCCCCCGAGAACTACTACGGCGAACAGTGCTTCGATTAATCGCACGTCGCGCGTTAGAGTTCGCTAGCTCGCGAAGGGCTTGGATGTCCGACTTCACTTCTGGAACGGGTTTGGTCGCCGTCCTTCCGCTGCCCGAAACCCGAACGCTCGCACGGGACCCGGAAGCAGATGTCGATCCAGGTACAGTCACGTTGCGCTGCCCCGCCCTTACGGCTGGTGCAGCGTTCTTGGGTAGTTCTGTTGGAATTCCTGTCGCTCCTGCCCCCGATGGACCGGTACGAACCCTCTTCAACAAACGTTGCATATACTCCTCGATTGAGGCTTCGTCCGCGGTTTGATCGCCTAGATCAGAGTCACCGAGTTGCCCCCCCTTCGCTTGCTTATCGCCCGTGCTTCTGGCCATCGATCCGTTGGCCCTGGGCGAAGAATCCTGGGCATCTCCAACCGGATCCTGGATATGATTCAATTCGAGAAGATACCGACCACTCAACGCGGACGACTCATCGGTTGGGGGCGAGATTCCTTTTGCCGCGTCTGCGACCGCAATCGAGTTGTAAACGTTGATCACCGACCCCACTGCTTTCGGTGCTTCCGCCGGGGGACGTCTCTCTACATGTTCACCCAACATCCGATTCAAACGTAAACGGATCGACTCATCATCAACTTGAAACTCAAGGACTTCGTCCGATTCCTCAGACTCCGATTCCTCAGACTCCGATGTATACGACTCCGAATCTTGCTGTTCCCCTTGAAAGTCCTGTGAATCGTACGGGGATAACTCTCGTTCCTCCGAGTCGGAATCATACATCGATGCTGCGTTATCGCCTTCCTCTTCCGACTGCGAAGGTAAAGCGTACGGAATATCCGAAGGGCTTGCCTGGGCTCGGTTGGGTTGCGGTTCATCCAAAATCGGTCTTGCGGAACCCCGCTCATCCACGAATTCCTGGAAGCGTTGATTGATTTGGCCGATGTCCTGCCTCGCGTTCTTGAGCGACTCATCCACTTGCGACGATGTTTGGCGAACCTGTACTTCCAAGGAATCTAGTCGTTGCTGCAATTCCGATTCCCATCGTCTGCGTTCTTGCTGGAGCAGATCGGCAACCTCCTCTCGCAGAGGTTGACGCATCTGCTGACCAAGGTTTTCTTCAATGGCGGAGATAGATTGGCTGGTCAAACTCTGTATGCGGCGCTCAAGCGCTTCGGAGTCCGAAACCGCAGAAATCCGTGCCTGCATTTCCTCGAGCGCCATTCGCATCTCATCCAACTGCCGCTTTAATTCCGAACTCGCTGCCAGTGAAGTTTCGGAATTGACCGTCGACTGCGACGACGGGGGAGGAAGCTTGGGACTCTGAACCGTCGCCAATTTCGATGCGACTTCCAAGATCCTTTCCTGCGTAACCACCGACACGGGGCCGAGCTCAATAGCGGAAAAACCAACGGGGTAAATTCGCAATTTCCGACTGCCGCATTCCACCTCCGTTGTACGATCAATTAGAAA
>CAYXFO010000263.1:0-6575 GCA_964464255.1 uncultured Pirellula sp. | reverse complement strand
CAAGTAGACCAGCCACTCTCCACACACACAAACATGAGAGAGAGGTAAAAGAAATGTCAAAAGCGATGTCGAACAAAATGATGCGCCGAAGTCGTCGAGGCTTGGTGCTGCTGTTGGCGCTAGGAATGCTGGCGCTATTCTCGTTGCTGGCTGTGACCTACATCGTCGCGGCAAGCAATTCACGGGCTGGCGCAATGGCGATGAAGATTCGCGCCAACGCGTCCAACACGTCGACCCGTGGTTTGGGGGACGAAGTGCTGATGCAAACCCTTCGCGGGACCCGCGACCCCAAATCGGCGTTCTATCAGCATGCTCTGCTCGAAGATGTTTACGATTCACGCGCCACACGCGTGCGGTTTGGAAATCGATCGACCGATCCAAGTGTTCTGCCATCGATCCCTGCAGGGGCTTTCAACGCGAATTGGTGCGTGCGGTTGACCCCTTACTTGCCCGCTGCTACAGGGGTCGAGCTTGTTAAAATTTCGCTCGATCCTCGCAACGCGAACTTAGCGGCAGGACTCCCTCCAACGTATGCGCTGAGCCCATTTGAGAATGCATACAATTCACGTGTTCTGACGGTTCTCGAGGGGCCTCTCGCAGGCTACTCGTTCCGTATTCTTAAATACGTTGGGTTTGTGCGAAGTACCCTCAATATCGATTCGGCATTTCCCGATCCCAATACCCCGTCCAACCCAGCCTACACCCGTCCGGATGCGTTCGAATATGACTACTCTATCGCAATCGATTTGACCGAGGTAAAGGGATCGCTTCGCGGTAGATGGCGCAATACAGTCACTGGCAGGATTGAGAATTTCTCTGGTTCAATCGGGGATTGGATCTCGTTGCCCAATGGAGAGGGATTAAGAAACCTTTTCTACTTCTGCGACACAGGTACGCAGAGCTATCAAGGTTATCGGTGCGTCATCAATGGCGCTGCATTCAGCAACGCTGGTATTGGTTTGGAAGATGACCCGACACCGGGAGTGCCATCTTACGGAAACCTCGATGGCTCTCGATGGATGGCGATCACGACCCCGCAAGGTAAGGTTCCGCCGGCTCTCTTGCCGAACTACGACTACATCCAAGACTTGAGGTACATGACAGCCTATAACGGAAAGATTGGCGTCTACGGTATCGGAGATGACGTTTCCACACCTCTGGGCGAGCCGAAGCTGAGAGGACAGAGCAACGAGGGTTACGACGTTCCAGACTGGCGCGATTTCTGGCTGGCTCACCAAGACCGAATTCAGGTCAATGACACGATCGTTGGTCCGCACATCACCCCATCGTTTCATAGACCGGAACTCATCAATTACATCGCGCATCTTTTCGGGGATCCAAGCAGCCTCGACCCAAACCAAGTCAGACAATTGCTGTTGATGCTCGATGCCTCCACTGCACGAGTGTTGAATTATCAGTTCGGGACTTCCGCGACTGCTAATCCGAATTTCGATGGAGGACCAGGTACCGTAGCGCTGCCAGCAGGGTTCACATGGTCGACTCCCACCCCAACCCCTGGAGAGATCGCTGCACTGAGAACATTTGTTCGCGCCCAGATCGAGGGATCGTGGGATGTGGACAATGACGGCGATGGTGTCCCTGATAGCGTTTGGGTCGATCCTAATCTGACCGTGATTCATGCTCCCAATGGACAGATGCTCAAGCCCTTGGTTGCTGTCATGATTGAAGATTTGGACGGCCGCATCAACCTAAACCTGCACGGGGATCGGGTTCAAGGACAGTTCAATAGCTTCAACGCGTTCGCTGACAGCGCTGGATTCTTGAGAGCCAACTTGAGTGGTCCCCTGCCACTGAACCTGCCCCAGGGGCTCGGTTATGGACCCGCAGATATTTCGCTCAATCAGTTGTTCTCTTTCAATCTGGAAATGCTCACCTCGACAGGTTCGCATTTTTCGATCTTCGATGAACGATACGGAGCCAAGCGGCATCACGACTCGACAGCGGCTATCAACCTGGCCACCATGGATCGTTCTCCAGGACGACGTCGCGACAGCACCTTCGACGGCGACGATGTGGTTAGCCTGTTGCGGCAACGCGAAACCCGTCAAGTCGACCCGGCCGTCAGTGGCTCAAACATCCACGGTCGACTCCCAGGAACGCCACTCGGTCGTCGGTCTGCTGTAGCTCCCGCTTTCGATCGCAATGGCAATCTGTCCTTCGTGCACCCCTCCGTGATCGATGCCTTCCCAGAAAATCCACTTAACAGCGCCATCCCATCCGAACGCGAGGGAGATGCGTACGAAACCAGTGCCGGGGCGACCGCCTATGGCGACACACCATTCACCGCCGCCGAACTCGAACGGATACTCCGTCGATTCGATGACGATGTCGAAGCCCTCCCGGAACATCTCCGCGAGCACCTCGAGGAACTGCCTGGTTACAACAATCTGGCAGAAATCAATCGCGTGATCACCACGCGCAGTGCTGAACTCCGATTGCCCAAGTTGGCTGCTGCAGCCTCTATCCCGGGAAATTCTGGAACAGTCCTTGAGAAAGACGCCGGCAACCTCCTCGGCTTCATTCGGCTCGTGCATGAACAACGCTATCGCAAGCGATCCTTTCCACCGAATCTCGCTGTGGATGAACCCGCTCTGAACGTCGAGGCGTTGTATCAATTGTTCCCGCCAGAGTTCGCCAGCAACCTCCGGATGGATATCAATCGCGCCTTCGGCAACGGTGTTGATGACAACGATGATGGTAATGTCGATGAGCCTCGCGAGTTGGCGGTAAGCGCTGAACTCGAATTCGGACACAACGGCATTGTGCCTCAAGTCTCCAATAGCCCGGGTGCCTATCGTAACCGCCAGCGAGATCTGGGATCCAATTCCCGCGCCTATTTCGGCTCGCGACAATTGCTCGCCCGATACCTTTATTGCCTCGGCCAATTGATGATTCCTCGGGATCACGAATTCCCGACTATGCAAGGGGAAAGTCTCAATAGTCTCAAGTGGTATCGCTTGCGTGCCCGCGCCATCGCGCAGTGGGCCGTCAACGTCGTGGACTTCCGCGATGCCGACGTCGCGATGACCCGATTCGAATACGACATCTTTCCATTCGGCGTCAATGAAGCGAGCTTTGGAGCCAAGTACAATCCCAAGCAAGCTTATTGGGCACCGGACACAGCAACGGTCGACCGCGATTTCGTCGGAGTGGTCTGGGGTATGGAAATGCCCGAACTGCTCCTGACCGAATCTCTCGCTTTCCACGACAAACGGTTGCGTGATACCGATATGGACAGCGGCCCGGATTCGACAACCATCGATTCGACGAGTCCTGATCCCGATATGGATCAGTACCGGTTCCCAGAGGGATCGCTGTTCCTAGAATTATTTGCCACACGCACGACCTACTTCCCCGAGGATAACCGCATCGCAGGTACGTCAAGCTCTCTGTATGACGTGCGCCCTGGCTTTCCGGTCAAACTCGACTTAAGCCGCATGGCACCTGCCGATCCAAGCAACTATTGGGGATCGCAGCCCGTGTGGCGCATCGGCATCAACGCCAGCACTCCTCCAGGATCTGCCGAGGCTGCACAGCAGCCCAACGCGTTGTACCAAAAGAATCTGAACGATACCGAAGTCAATAAACGGGATTTCCAAGCCAGCAAAGCAAGCGTGCTGTCAGGAGACTCGGGAAGTCCCATCCCCGAAAACCGCGTTGGCTCCGGCTTGTACGCAGATCTCGATGATCTCGGATCGACAACTCCTCCGGGCGTCACCTTCGAGCGCATGATATGGTTCGCCACGGCCGCTCCCAATTCCCGCCCGCGAATTCCTGATCTCGAGGGAAATGACAACAATGACAACAACTCGAACCGCCGCAATCGAGTTTACTACAATCGCGGAACCGGCCCCGCGCTCCTCGAAGGAGGAAGCTACGCCGTCGTGGGCCCACGCCGCGAAACCAGAATCGGTTCGCTGACAAATAATCCTGATACCGGAACGCAGTGGATAGCTCGTTTGGAAAAGGGTCAGATGGCATTGAATCGTCCCGTACGATCGCCCAGCCATCAGTCGATTAATCTAGATTCCAACAATGTCGTCACCACGTTGCTCAACGGCGTTAATATCTTCCGCTACCGCACCGAATGGAGAGATGTTCCCAAGCAGTCCCTCAGCGTCGTTTGTGCAGCCGATACGCCGCAGGAAACCGCAATGCTTGGCAACCGGTGGGCAGACTGTTTTCCGGATGGTGTCGGAGTCAATATCTCCATGCCTAACCCGATTAAGGATACCGGGTATTGGCGCGATGAAAACAAACCGCTCGTACGCCTCAACCGCGATGACTTGAAAGCGACTCGCTCGGATGAACGTCTTGGATACGGTGACACCGGAATCGACCCCGACTCATGGGTCGATTGCACGGAAACTCCGGTTGGGAAATTCCCAGACAAACCGTTCGATTACAACCCAAGTCGCAACAATATCCTGACTCCAACATCGGGAAGTGCGATGAATCGCACTGGGACATACCCCAATGTACGGACCGCGTTTCTCCAACGCTTGGCCGATCCGAACATGCCCTATGATCCAATCAATAATCCATACATCACCGTGGACTGGATTTCGTTGGACCTGACCGTATTCAACGGTGAAGCACCCATGGGTGATGATCCTCAGGATACGGGGGGCAGCCAAATCGCATTCCAATCTCGCTACAAAGATGGCGCGTCTCGAGCGACCGCGAGTTCGAAAGCCAATATTGCAAGCGGTTCCAGCCAACCGGCTCCTCGCGTGGGACCGAACATGAAAGTCACCCAAGGAGGTAACGCAATTTGGGGATACTCTTACCACTCCTTCTCCACGGCTCAGCTTCGGGAGACGAGAAAACAGAATCTTGTTGCCCTCGACCCGCCACTCACCGGACCAGGTGCTGAACGCTATGAGTCGTACTTCATGCATCAACTCGGTTACATTTCGCAACAACCGTCCGATGTCGAGGGATCGCAGCCAAAACACCACAGCGCCACGACCCTGGGTTATGCCAATGTTGGCTACCGTTTCGGAAGTGTCAGCGGAACCGCGAACGATGACGCGGATGACTTCGACGGTTTCGGACCACCGCAGCTGGTAGCAGGCAACGTGCTGTACAACGGTTCGCCACGGGACCTGACCTCCCTGGTCTGGTTCAATCGACCGTTTGCGACCCCTGCCGAACTGATGATGGTCCCTTTGACTAGCCCAGGTCAACTCGGCCTGTTTCATTCGATCGCGAATCCAGCCGAACTTCGTTCACCCTTTGAGTACTTGCCAAGTTTCGGAACTGCCAATGCTCTGGTCACGAACCTCAGTGAGACAGGGGCCACTTCGGATTGGGCCGATTACGCGGCCACTCCGGATAACGTCAATGCGCGGAATCGTATACGTGCCGAAGGATACTGGCTCAAACGAAGTGGGTACTGGGCATCGGCAGCAACCACGCCTGTCGAAGCTGATTGGGCGAGCTTGCTCGAGTTCATCGAGACCAAGCCGCCGTTTATCGACTCGGCCAAGTTCCTGCAGCCCGATGCGGTGTTGGGTGCGGCCACCACCAATGCGGTCGCTAACCGATTCCTCAACTCGTACATCCCCAATAACTTCACGGGAGCCAGCGAACCGGACAGCGTTCGAGGACCATCGCTTCTCGCTCCGACAAATGAAATCCCAAATTACACCAGCGCGGGCAAGATCAATCTCAACACGCTGACTTTGGCGCAAAGCGGTCGATCGGAAGCACTCCAAGCCTTGGAATATCTCTACCTAGTCGGAAGCCAACGCACGGGGGCAGTTCGCGATGTGATCACGCAGCGATTCTTCCGAACGCGGCGAGGATTTGATGGTGCGGGTATGTCGAATTTCTTCGGTGTCGCATCGAATCCATGGATGGATCCGAACTACCCAACACAGTTCGCCGGTGCATACCGCTCCGGGCTCGCACCTAACATCCAGCCACTGGCCCCCTATCCAAATCCTGCCAACCGAGAACCTCGTATGCAACAGCGAGGACGTTACCCGATCGAATCCACGATCCTGCGTTCCTACACACCTAACCAGAGCGTCAATGCGATGCCCAACACGGGTAATTTTGGCTCGATGCTCTTCTCGCCCGACGCCATCGCAAGAATCGAGGACCCATCGAATATCCCTGGCGTGAACCAGCTCGAACTCGACGATGCCCAGCGCAACGCGTTCACGCGTTACCAGCGCGCAATGCGACTGCCCAATCTCGTGACCGATCAGTCCAATGTGTTCGCTGTATGGGTTACCGTGGGGCTCTTCGAATACGATCCAGTAAATGGGTTCGGACGCGAATACGTCAACGCCTCCGGCGAAGAACAACGCGAACGATCGTTCTACATCATCGATCGCACCATTCCCGTCGGCTTCATCCCCGGCGAGAACCTCAACACCGAGAAAACGATCCTCCTGCGACGAAAGATCAGCGGCGATCGGTAGGTGTGTGTGGTTGAGCCCATTGTAGAACAGCTGTCCCAGCTGTTCCCAAAATTGTAGAACAGCTGTCCCAGCTGTTCCCGAAATTGTAGAACAGCTGTCCCAGCGGGTGCATTCCCAAAT
>CAYXFO010000262.1:0-6590 GCA_964464255.1 uncultured Pirellula sp. | reverse complement strand
GCACCCTTTAACATATCCTGGAGCTTTCGATGAGAACATTGGCATACAGCAGGACCCTGGTCTGCATCGCCCTTATCTGGCTTGCCCCCCTAGCGACCGCCAACCATCCTCCGAATGTGGTCTTGATTATCTCAGACGATCACGCTTGGACTGATTACGGATTCATGGGGCATCGATTCATCGAGACACCCAACCTAGATCACTTGGCCAGACGCAGCGCACTTTTTGAAAGGGGTTATGTTCCGACCGCCCTTTGTCGACCTTCACTGGCAACGCTACTAACTGGCAAATACGCACATCAGCATCGACTCACCGGTAACGACCCGGCACCGCTCCCCGCGATGATCGGTCCGAACGCAAACCGCGAGGAACCCGAGGAATATCGTCAGTTGCGCAGCCGACTGATCTCTCTCGTGGATCCACAAGCTACCCTACCCAAGTTACTTGCTTCCAAGGGCTATGTCAGTTTTCAGTCGGGTAAGTGGTGGGAGGGTAATTACCGTCGTGGAGGTTTCACGGAGGGAATGACGAGAGGGTTCCCTGAACCAGGTGGAAGGCACGGAGATGATGGCCTAAAGATCGGACGCAACGGCATGCAACCGATCACCGAGTTTATCGATCGAGCGGTAGCATCCGACAAACCGTTCTTCGTGTGGTATGCCCCCTTCCTGCCGCATACTCCGCACACTCCACCCAAGGCTCTCTTTGACAAGTACAAAGCCAAGGGAATCGAATCAGACCATATCGCTCGCTACTATGCCATGGTCGAATGGTTCGATGGCACATGCGGTGAACTCCTGCGACACCTCGACAGCAAAAATCTGACAGACGATACCCTTGTCATTTACATCGCCGACAACGGATGGATTCAGCAAAAAGATTCCCAGGAGTTCGCGCCGCGGTCGAAGCAGTCACCCTATGAAGGAGGCGTGCGTCAGCCCATTCTTTTCAGCTTGCCTGGTAAAATACGTCCCGGCGCGAGGGGGCCTCAACTTTGTTCCAGCGTCGACATTGTGCCTACGATTCTACACGCGGCGGGTGCAGAGATTCCTGACGATCTTCCCGGTTATGACTTGATGCCATGCCTAACATCAGGGGATCCCACCCCCAGACAGGAAGTCTTCGGAGAAGCCTTCTCCCACGACATCGCTGATATCGATCAACCCGAGACAACGTTGCTTTATCGCTGGGTGATCGAGGATCGCTGGAAGTTAGTCCTGACCTACGATGGCCAGGCAGGGCGGTCCGCAAAATACCATGCACGAGATGACATGCGTCCACAACTTTACGATCTGCTCGCAGATCCTTCTGAAACAACGAATCTGGCTGCCAACCATCCTGATCTCCTGAAACGCTTGAGTGAAAAGCTACAATCCTGGTGGCCGGTCACCGAGCGGAACGTTCAAACCGAATACATCAAGTGAGAGTCTATCTTTTTTCACGACGACTGCGCACCAGAAGGATTCATCCAGGAAATCGACTACTATGAGCAATCCAAAAAAACAGACCGCCATAAACCGAAGGTCCATTCTGAAGATCGGCACCGGTTCGCTCATGGCCGGAATGGCCGGTACGCTGAGCAACTCTACCTCCAAGGCATGGGGCAACCACTCGCGTGCAACCAAATCGGTCGCTGCTGTAATCACGGTTTATTTCCAAAACTCCCATGCGGATGTCTTGCTCACCAAGATCATGGAAGGCTGGAAACACGACCGAGGGCCAGGCCCCGATCTGCGATTAGCTTCGATCTACATCGATCAGCGCGATGGAAGTGAATTCGGCCTTGAGGTCCTTAAACGCAACAACATTCCAATTTTCGACACCATTGAGCAGGCGATCACCGTTGGGGGCAAGTCGATTCCGGTCGATGGAGTATTGAGCATCGGCGAGCACGGCAAGTATCCGGTCAACGAATTGGGGCAGCAACTCTATCCGCGAAAGCGTTTCTTTGAACAGATCACTGATACATTCAAAAAATATCAGCGTGTGGTTCCGGTGTTCAACGACAAACATATCAGCACGGTTTGGAGCGATGCGAAATGGATGTACGATCGAGCGCAGGAAATGAAGGTTCCGTTCATGGCCGGTTCCTCGCTGCCGGTCACCTATCGCAGTCACCCGATCGATTTGCCGTTTGGAAGTGATATCGAATCGGTGGTTGGGATCGGGTACAGCGGACTGGACATTTACGGTTTTCACGCGCTGGAATGTTTCCAAACGCTTGTCGAGCGTCGTGCGAATGCTGAACGGGGCGTGAAATGGGTTCGATGTTTGGAGGGCAAGGCAGTTTGGGAGTTGGTCGATAGCGGTTGGGTCGATGCCGATGTGTTGCAAGCCGCACTAGACATTGTCCCGCGATCGGTTCCGACCGTTCGTGACGATCCAGGGGTGGTCCTGTTTCAATTCGAGTATGTCGACGGTTTGAGAGGATCTCTGTTCATGGTTCCGAGTGCCGGCCGCAATGGCGTAGCAATCAAACGGAAAGGTCACCCGATCATGGCAACGAGCTTTGAGGAACGCCCCGAGCCAAAGTATCCTCATTTCGCGTATTTACTCAAAGGTATCGAGCAAATGATCCATTCGGGACGAACTCCCTATCCTGTGGAGCGGACCCTCCTGACGGGCGGTATTCTTGACCGCGCGCTCAAATCGAAGTTCGAAGGTGGCACGGTGCAACAGACGCCCGAGTTGCAAATCGCGTATACCCCAGTGGATTATCCCCATGCACCCGAGCCCAACTTGGTTTCGGATATTTCCCGCTAATGATTCACGAGATGCGGAAAACAACTATGCGCCAATAGCCGCTGTATGAGTCTATTTTTTAATAGCCGTTTCGGCTTCGGAGAGCGTTTCCTGAAGAGATTGTAGTTCGGGGAATTTCGAGGCGACTGGCTTTAGGACATCTATGGTTGCCCCAAAATCCCCTTTCGCGTTCAGGACCGTGCCCAGAACGACATAGAGCGCTGGCTCCTGTACCCGACCAGCAACAGCTTGACGCGCGAACAGTTCCGCCTCAACAAACCGTTTTGTTTCTGGTTGGGCGAGAACACTCGCAAGATTGCTGTAGGCCAAAGCGATTGCCGGTTGGAGCGATCGCGCTTGACCCAAATGCCAAGCCGCGGAGGACGAGTCCTGTGGATTTATTGCGGCCAGGAACCCGATTGCGAAGTGAGCAGCGGTCGGATTGTATCCGGAAACAAGCAATCGTTCAAAGATTGCCATAAGTTCCTGTCGGCTAGACTCTTCCATGTTACGGCTAAACAGCCCTTCCAATCGAAGGTAAACATCGCGGCTGTTCAAATCCAGCGTCATGGCCTGCATCAATGGAGAGAGTTTCTCGACAAATTTGGCCTTATCCGTCATCCCATCGAACTGCAACACAAACAACTCGTATAGTGCGCTTCGCATATCTTGGTCTTGATGGAACTCAAGGCCTGCAATCAACACTTTCTCTGCTTCCGAGAATCGCTCGAGTTTCGCGAACGCGGAAGCAAGACGAATGCGGGAAGCTTTGTCAGCGGGTCTTTCCTCAACTTTTTTCGCGAAGGACTCCGCCGCACTCTCGAGAGCCTGTTTGAAAGCAACGGTGTTTTCACGATTCAACTCGAGTTCGGCGATTGAGAAGTAATGCAATGGATTCAGCTTCGCGGCTAGTTGGAGTGTTTCTGCCGTCTTCATGTCATTGTTGCGAGCTTGATACAGTTTCGCCCACAGGAGAAGACGTTGCTCTTGGTCTCGGAAACTAGAATTTTCCAAATGCCATTGGAGACTGTCGAGCTTTTCCTGGCTCGGGCTCGATTCGTAATCCTTGATCAAATCAATGGCGCGAAATTGGTGAGCCGGTGGGTAACCAATCCTCCCATCAGGAGCGATCGCCGCCATGACAGCCTCTGCGATATCCCTTCGCTCCAAATTCGCGTTTGCGATACCGTAAAGATACATTGTCTCTCGCACTTGGTTCTTGGGTGGTACGGCTACCAACCTTTTCGCATGAAGTATCCCGTCGACTATATTTTTTTTCCCCATGCTCGAAAGGGCTTGCGCGTTGTATCGTTTCGTAAACCGTTCTCGGAAATAGGCATGCCCAACCACGATCGCCACAACGCAACTAAAGCAAAAAAACGCAGGCAGGCCTCTCAAGTAACATCTGCGATTTGCAGGGGACAGAAAAAAACCACGCACAGGAACCGTGATCAGCCAAAGCGTTGTGTTGAACATCCAAATGACACCACGCAATGGAAGCAGCGACAGCCACCGCATCCAGCTCCTGTCGGGTGGCGCTTCGCCGTCCAGTTCCGTCAGGGCGAGCCACTTACCCGTGACCCAATCGATTGCCAAGGCAATGATGTGAAGAACTCGAAACGGTAACTCAAAAAGGAACTGCCACATATGCGTCCTGGCCTACCTCGACGTCAACTCGAGGTCGTCTTTGTTCACCCATTTAGTGATAGCAGTCCAGCACTGTTTCAGTTCCTCAAGCATCTCGGAGTCAAGCTGCTTGCTCGAAACCACAAACAATGAAACGGTGCAGCATGGTGGTATTTTCAGGTTCGGCTTTTCCGGCTTGGAAGATGTCTTTCCAAAAGCCTTCAACAGGTTCGCCTGAACGACGCCAGGCAACTTGCTCCCTAGTTCTAATGGCGAATTTGCAATTACAGGTAAACCGTATTGGTCGGTCCCCAACGCCAAGACCGTGCAGACCTCGCCCGGCAATCTCGCTAGCTGAGCCATCATCGGCTTGCCATCAGCTTCATCCGTGTCCAAGAATTCAGGTGCTTTCTCCAATCGCCAACCAGTCCAAAGCCAGGAATACAGATACGGCTTAGGGGGTGTGGTCGATGAAGCGACCTCCAATATCATCTTCTTTCCATCGCGATCAAGAACCCAGGATCGCACGGAACTTCCCGCGGGTAACCAACCAGGAGTCTCGGGTGAATCCAGTTGCTCGACCGTCCAAGAGTCAATCTGGCTCGGCAGTTCTATACGTTCTGCCAAAGCTTGCGATGGCAATTCAGTTCGATCGTAGCCTGACAATCGAATCGACAAACCACAGACCAAAAATAAACCGATCACTAAACCATATTGTATCCCTGACAGTTTCCATCGAAGTGGTAATAAGGGCTCTGCCTCGCTATCTTGCCCCTCCACTAGATTGCTTTCGTTGAAGGTCGAACGAAGAGTGCTCGCAAGAAACTGATCACCGCTCCATGTGAAGAAGAGAATCGCGACGAATTTGAGGTAGTCCCACAGTGCGACCACCGTGGGGAAATCAAGCCAGTTGCCTCCGGATTGCTTGTTTGCAAGGAGGATGGTTGCTCCCGTAGCATTTCCAACGATCACCCACCCGACCGCTTGAAAAACATTTACCGTGGTTCGGATCCAGCCGTACCGATAGTGGATACCCCAAGCAATCACAATAAAGACGGTAGGGAGCAGCCAAGATACCCCTTGGAACAGTTCCGGGAAAAGTTTCTGCTCACTGATCAGCCCGAGTACATTTCCCTCCGAGAAGAAAAAAATTCTCAAAAAATCGAGCATGATCGTCGTCATGCTCGTGGAGGTCGATTGAAGGGCCAAAGCAGCCCACGGCTCGCAAGTAGTCGGGACTGGGTTGAGAAAGATCAGTAGGATGAGGATGGGCCGAACAGCAGCAATACCGGGTTTTCCGAACTCCCCGTAAACAGCGATACCTAGCAGGTACAGAAAAGTGAGCCACCCAAGAAAGGGCGAATGTGCGAGTTGGGCGATAAACGCCAACGTCAGTCCGAGGACTCCCAACAAAAAGATTGAACGCGGATCACCTTGGACTCGCTCTCTACGCTGTACCCGTTCGTTGACTAACGTTCGTTGCAATAACTCAGTGCGACGGGTCCAGAACAACGCGCCAGCAATAACCAGAGCTGCACCGACCCAAATCCAGCTCCCCTGGGCAATAGACCCGTAACGCAGGTACTCGAGCAACAGTGCGCCAACGGCCGCAAGGGTTGCGATGATAAAGACGATCAGACCTTTCATAGTGGAATCAAGCTCTACTCTTCAATCCGCTCTGAAAGTATCAAAACTACGCTTTGCTGGATTTCCTACTAGAGGTTTGCTTCCCTACTGCGTCGGAATAGTTGGAGTACTCGCGGGCGTAATACCTGGAGTATCTGTAGCCGTAGTAGTTCGACCCGTAGTAGGCACCACGGTAATACGTTCCATACTCGTTGTAGTACAAGTTTTGGTCCATTCCGTTGACGATGACACCCATCAAATTGCCTTTGACCATGTCGAGTCGCTCTTTGGCCTTGTGAGCAGAGAGGATCACCCCTCTTCTAATCCGAAGAACCATAATGATTCCGTCGGCAACGCTGCAGATGCTTGTGGAGTCCGCGACGGGGATAATGGGAGGGCAATCGATCAGAACGAAGTCGAATCGATTCCGTAGTTCGTTGATCAAGTTCGCATATGCGGGCGATGAGACCAACTCCCCCGGGTTTTTGGGGCGTCCCCCGGTGGTGATGAGCGTTAGATTATTTTGGAATTCGCAGGGGCGCATCGCCTCATCGAGCGAAACCTCCCCGGACAAAACTTGCCACGCACCCAAATCA
>CAYXFO010000261.1:3876-6619 GCA_964464255.1 uncultured Pirellula sp. | reverse complement strand
GCCGAGTTGCTCAAACCGGAGAACCGAGCGCAATTGACCGACATCCTGACCTACCATGTGGTGCCTGGAAGAGTTCAGGCCAAGGATGTGATCAAGCTTCGTGGAGCGGTTGCAGTCAATGGCCAACGGATCGACGTCCAATTCGGAGATGAGGGTGTGAAGGTCGATGGAGCCAAGGTGCTTACGACCGACATCGTTTGTGACAATGGAGTCATCCATGTGATCGATTCGGTGATCCTCCCAAGCAGCAAGACGATCCCGGAAACGGCCAAGGCCGCTGGTACGTTTGAGACATTGCTTGCTGCAGCAAATGCTGCTGGATTAGCAGATGTCCTGGGCAGCACCGGGCCATTCACGGTTTTCGCACCCACCGACGAAGCCTTCGGCAAACTACCTGCGGGGACCGTCGAAACGCTCTTGAAGCCTGAGAACAAAAGTCAACTTGTGGACATCTTGAAGTACCACGTTGTCCCGGGCCGTGTTTACTCAGAGAAAGTACTTGACAGCAAAGCGATCAAGACGCTGCAGGGCGCAACGGCTGCGATTTCACTTCGAGATGGCAGTCCCCGAATCCAGGAAGCGAAGATTCTCAAAACCGACATCGACGCATCCAATGGCGTGATCCACGTAATCGATAGCGTGATTCTGCCACCTCCCAGCGGTGCCGATGCGAAGCGAAAGCTGGAAGAAGCGGTCGCCAAGGGAGCCACACTCTTCAATGCCGGCCATCACTCCGAGTGCGTTTCGGTCTATCGTTCGACGATGAACGATTTGATGTCCACATCTCTCCCAGGCTCCCTGAAAACGCACATGTCCACGGTCCTGCGAACAGCAGATCACACGCAATGCACCACGGAGCAGGCATGGGTTCTGCGTCGCGGCATCGATCAGATGTACCAGCAATTGGCATCGCAGAAGTAGGCGATAATATGCGCTGAATACAAGACTTTCATAACACTCTTCGGAGGGTTGTCACACATGTGGCGACCCTTTTTTTCTGGTCATTTTTCGCTACCCCACGCATGTAGGGAAGCATTCAAATCTCGCTAAATCGTAACCCCGCCGCGATCGTGTCTGAGAACCACGTCGCGAGCGTGGTCGTGTACGCATTGCTTTATTTATCTTTCGCGTCGGAGTAGTCGATACAATCGACATAGACGTTTTTCTCTCTTTCGCATCGTTGTCAATGGATTGCAACGGATTGTTGAGGCGGGCATGAGCCCACGAACTATCAGAGCGTTTTCCGCAATCTTCGCTATTGCTTGCATTTCCTGCAGCAGCGGGCTTTACGCACAAGAGATGCGACGCCCCTTGGATGGCACCTCGTACGAAGTGCAGTTTGGATCCGGACTCGAATCAGGCTGGCAGGATGCACAAACATCGCTAATCGACGCTACGGGGTATTCGACTTCGAGTTCCTCCGACGACGTCCTGGCTCGTTTGCAGGATTTGGAGGAACGTGCGGTCGACTCCGAATCGAAACTCAATTCGCTGCAGGAGTCGGCAAAGAAAGCGGAGGCTGCGAAGAAGAAATTCCCTACGGCGGTACTCAACGGTGCGTTTCAAGCAGATGCAGCGGCCTTCAATCAAGACGCACAGAGCCACGAGGTTTACGGTCCTATCGAGGGTGGAGCGGATTTGCGGCGAGCGCGTCTTGGAGTGAGCGGCTCCGTTTCGGATCGCATGAACTATTTCTTCCAGATGGACTTCGGCTTTTTGGGCAGGCCAACCTTCACAGACGTGTGGGCCGAGTTCAAAGAAGTTGGAACGCTGGGTAACGTGCGGGTGGGGCAATGGAAACATCCGTTCTCGCTCGAAGTGGTCAGCAGTTACCGTTACACCACATTCTTGGAGCGGGCGAGCACGTTCCAGGCCTTTGCTCCATTCCGACATGTCGGTGTTGGTTTTCAAGATCATTCCGATGATCTACAAGCAACGTGGGCGTTCTCTTATTTGCGTACGGGCCAAGACCAATTCGGTGGATCATTAAGCACCGATCAGGGGAACGGGCTTGCAGGACGACTTACCTATCTACCGTGGTATGAAAATGACGGAGGTGACTATCTGCATTTGGGGCTTGGCTACTTTTTGGATGCCCCTCCCAATGGCTTGATGCGTGTGCGGAGTATCCCAGAGATTTTTGCGGGCGAGTTTACGCCCGATACAGAACCTCGCGGCACCAGTGGCATCGCGGTTCCAACGCGGCTAGATGGAACACCGATGTTTGTTGACACTGGTCTCATGACCGATGTCAGTTTGGCAAATACTTATGGGACCGAAGTAATGTGGGTACGCGGTCCGCTCTCATGGCAATCGGAAATGATGGCCCGGCATATCGACAGCGCAGCGATTTCCAATTCATTGCTTTGGGGTGGTTATACCCAGATCGGTTACTTCCTCACCGGAGAGCATCGTCCCTACGATCGCAAGATTGCTGCTGTCGATCGGGTGATCCCATTTCGTAGCGTGAACAAAACTCGTGATGGATGGGGCGCTTGGGAGTTGGCTGTCCGCTGGTCCTATTTGGACTTAACCGATCGAGATGTACGTGGCGGAGACATGGAGAACATCACTTACGGGCTCAATTGGTTCGTGAATCCGAACTGCCGCGTGATGTTCAATTATCTTCAGATTCAATCGAACGCACGGCGAACACGCAACGGCGTGATTCAAGGTAGCGAGTTGATCGGCTCGACTACCGATGCGTTTGGAATGCGATGTCAACTCGACTTCTAGGGGTTGC
>CAYXFO010000261.1:0-3776 GCA_964464255.1 uncultured Pirellula sp. | reverse complement strand
AGGTTTTGATTTTGGGCGGGCATGATGATTTGGACGCTCACGTCCGTGATCGCGGCTTGTACTTGGCCCCGTGTTTCGAAGTAAACCTCCAGACCGTCGGGATGCGTTGCAAAGCGAAACAAGCTGATACGACGCCAACGGTTTTCGCTCGGGTCATATGCGGAGACCAATTGCCCGAGCGCTTCTCCTCCGAAGTTATCGCAAACCAAAAGCCCCGATTGAGACTGATCGCGAATCGACTCGACTTGTACCAATCCTTCGATATGCACCAGCGATCCCATCGGCACCGCGATCTTGGGACTCGTAACCCGCATCGACGCTCCAGCGTAACCCGAGGGGACGGGTTGTCCATTTCGGCTTGTAGCAGAGATCAACATCGTCGGTGCACCGGTAGGCCCGACCTCGCTGGTGATCGATATGGTGCTTTCGATGGAATCCTCGAGTCGATGATTGCTTCGCCATCCCGATGCTTGCCAGGCGTCGAGCGTGCTGAATGGCACGCCATCAATCGTTACAGGCCCCCACACTCTTCCTTGGAGTGCTCGGTCGAGTTCCCAATGCAACGGCAAGCTGAGCGGAGAAGCGATCAGCGTACTACTGGACACATTCAGGAATTGCGAGCGAGCTTCATCCCACGCGGATCGAATAACGTTCTGAGCCTGCAACGTCGCTCGGTCCGCGGCTTGGCAAGCTCGAGGGAATTCCGATCGGACCAAAAAGTTATTCGCTGCACGCGCATCCGCTTGAGCTTGCCGAATCCATTCCCATGCCGAGTCATTTTCAGGAAGCTGCCGAGCTACTGCAGTCATTTGCGCTATCTGCAGTGTTTGCGTCGCGATGTCGATTCGATTTTCGGCAAGGTTCGCGGCTCGACGAGCAAGGGTATCTCGCAGATAGGATACTGGAGCGGTGTCCACCACCGAAACGATTTGCTCAACTAACCCCGGGCGGTCGATCGCGACCAAGACACCACCAGTCGTTGGCTGAGTCGGCAATCGTTCGAGCTGGGCATGGGTAATGCGATAAACCTCGCGAGGCTGACCGTTCATGGGAAGAGTAACGACCACTCGATCGGGCATGGGAGCAGGACTGCAAATCTGATCCCACGGGCCAGCGGCGACGATCAAGACCAATTGACTATTGGGGGTTTCCAAGATCGATGCAGCATGATTCGGCGAATCGACGGGGATGGACCGCCACTTCGATTCACTGGCTTGGATCCAAGGAAGCAACAACTCAATCTCTTGGTTGAGTCCGGTAAAGGATGCTGCGCGTGCTGACGATGTATCATCCCCTGCATCGAGCGGTGTTGGGGAGCGAAAGATCCAGCCCCTTGCGCCGTGCATCATGCTCCGCATCAGTTGCAGTCGAGTTTGCAAACGATCATGATCGGGAAGCAACCACTGCTCATGTCCGAGGATCTGCGAAGCCATCTGTCGCTGCGCGATCCATTCGTTAGGCATTTGCGTCCATAAAGACGTGATCGGAGTTTGCCGCCCGGCGATGGGTCGCAGATCCGATCTCAGGATTTGAGCCGCCTCCTGGGTGGATCGAACGGTTGTCGACAAAGGCATTGGAACAGAGATCCAATCACTCAGTCGGCTATAAGACCCGTAGAGTTCCCACGCTTCCCCAACCGTCGGCCGCGCGAGCGATGGAGGCAAACGGGATAGACCAGCGACTCTTGCTCGCGCGGTTTCCGTTTGAGCTTGGTTAAGCGATAGTCCGACGAGCCATGCGCTGACAGGACGATAACGATCCGCTTGTCGTCCCGCTGCCGCTGAAAGAGGCGGAGGCATAATGACTCCCATCTCGGTTTCTGCAGCTTGTTCGAGCACGAGTGAGTCTTGCGTCTGTTGTGTAATCACCGCATTGAACCCAAGAGACTGAAGGTATGCGACGCTTTCCCCTTGATGTTGAATCCAGCGAGGCACTTTTGTTTGCAGGATCCGCAATCTCTCGCTTGTCGGGATCACCTCGGCAATCGATTCCATCGATGTGCTTTCATCGACTACCATACCTGGAGCAATCATGCCATCGACGACCAGATCGTCCACTTGGATCCGGCTGACTCCCGGGTATCCGTAGACACTCAATATGACCGCGTCGATGTAGGGCTCGCGCAGATCGACATCTGGGCCGTCGCGTTGTCGAAGAAACCTCTGTCGCTCTTCGAGTTTGGGAACGACCTCGGAGATCGAAGAAGTCGACCATCGCCCCGCCCCCTCATGCGCGGTACCGAGAATCACCTCGGCAAGCGGTTCATGCGTAGCGGGGTGTCGCGCGTGGGGGAATACCACTCGAAAACCCATTCGGTAGCCACGTTCAGCACTTCGCAGCCGAATCGATCCGTTCAATTCCGGAATGATGCCGCAGGGATCGATCGGATAGGCGAGGTAAATAAAGGATCCATTTCCCGACTGAATCTCAAGCGACTCGATCCCAGGTTCCGTTCGAGAAGGTCTGGAAAGAACCGCACGCGCATCGTGTTTCCAGAGTTGGAATCTCGACCGCCCCTCGTCGAACGACTCGATCAATTGAGCCCTGGACGATTCAGCCGTCGTGAAGAAGGACAAAACGGCGACAACCAGAACGGCAGGCGAACGGATTGGGAATAAAGAACGCATAACCAAGCGCGCAACCTCTTCCGCAACCGGCCCAAAAGGACAAGGCGTTGACTTTCTGCAACAAAACCCGAAAAGTAAGTGGAGAGCCCGCAACATCCTTCGCATCCGCGGGGAAATTTACGCAACTCCTGCTTGTATCAAGAGTTGCAACTTGGCTCCAGATCGATATCCGTTGACTTTCCGCAACAGCCTATGCGGACTGGGAAAACTTTCGCAATCGCGGGATATTTTCTAAGTCCTTGACTGACAAGACTTTGCGGTGAATGTTTCGTCACGGGTCGGATCTTCGGCACCGGAACTGCAATTCTTGAATTTCAGTTTCGCCGCTGACACGAACCGCAGAACCCAGGCCTTCGACCCTTTAGGAGACATCATGAGCAACGCAGCCCATACCACCGAAAACGCGATCAATGATATTCCGGTTGAGTTGGTTGAGCTTCAAAAGGTGATCGAAGCACTTCCAACGGAACACAAGCTGGCGATCCAACCCGCCTTTCAGCGAGTTGTGGAGAGCACCAATCGTCGCCGAAAGATCCTCCAATTGGTCCAGGAATCGATCGGCCAACTTCGATTGGACATGAAGTATTTGGTCTTTGACTTGGAAGCCACCCGTCGCGAGCGAGACCGGTTCCAGGATCAACTTCGCGAACTCAACGGCGAAGAGGGAGACTTTAGTGGCGATTCTTCCCCCGAAACGGAGTGATTACGAATCATTCGTTGATGATCGAGTGCGGTGAAATCGGCTCTTAATTTGCGATTCCACTTTGCTTTGCGTAGGATAGAGGAGGGATTCAGGGATGGATTCCAGCCTTACTATCCTTGCTGCCACCGAAAGTATCCATGGAATTTACGCCTCGTACCCTAACGCAGCGATGCATCGATTTGGAGTTGGCAACGCCGCAGCAAATCGACCGCCTGTGGGGGGAACTGCGCACTGAACAAGTGACCATGGAAGAGATCAAAACTCTTTTGCTTCGCAAGGGAGTTTTGACGAACTTTCAGCTCGACCGCATGCTGACTGGCGAGCGGCTCGGTTATTACTATGGGCCGTATCGTGTCTTGTACATGATTGGAGCGGGAACGTTTGCACGGGTTTTTCGCGCGGTTCATCGCGATTCCGGCAAAGTCGTTGCCGTCAAAGTCTTACGC
>CAYXFO010000260.1:1478-6634 GCA_964464255.1 uncultured Pirellula sp. | reverse complement strand
AGTATTCTCCATGGTGGCTCGTGGGATCCGCAATTCTCTTCCTGTTGATGGCGATGCGGTTTCCCCTTTCCAGACCGCTCGCGGAATGGGTTGCCGACAAAGAAAAGCAACTCCTGGCCAGCCAGCGCAGCGAAAGCAACTAGAAGCCACTCGGACAGGCATCGCACAGCCGCTGTCGATAAGGCTAGCAACGAATGAGGGAGAGTGAATCTATCCTCGACGCAATGCCAGCATCCAAATACCGATACCGATCGAAACGCAGTGACTGTTTGGGCTTTTCGACTTTGCACAACGGACTTCCAGCCGACTTGCAGTCCGTTGACTGTCACGACGACGGACTGGGAAGTCCGTCGTACACGGTTGGGCAGCACCAATGCGGCTCCTGTTGGTTGCGATTGCTGTTCGATGGAGAGAAACCTAGAGAAAGCGGATGGGGAGGGATTCGAACCCCCGGTAGAGTAAACCCTACTCCGGTTTTCAAGACCGGTGCATTAAACCGCTCTGCCACCCATCCGGCGATCGAAAAACCTGCGTTTTTGCTGCTTTTCCTCCACGGCGATGAGCATCTCACCCCATGAACACCCCATTCATACCCTCGGCACACCCTCGTCAGACCCTTTTTGAGTCCACTAGAGTCCCCGAGGGTACTATCGAATCAAAATCGATCAGCCAGCCCATGGTTTTACTCTTGTTCCATACTTCCTGCAATCTGAGGACTTCGCCAAGAGCCTGTCTGAGAACCCCGAAAACCGCGGCTTAGGCAGCTACTGTCGCTTGGTTCCGGTGGCCTCGGTTCCGGTGGCCTCGGTTCCGGCGGCCTTGCCCGGTTCGCCGGGAACGGGTTCATGACCATGGTCTTCGGAGCTTTGCGATGAGACGGGGTCGGCTCCTTGGACCACCAATTTCACTTCGTTCGGGCCATCGGGTTGGATGGTGAAACTCAGTTCACTCGTGGAGTACATGCTGTGCTTGCGGTTGACCACTCCCATCGTGCTCGGCCGATAATTCGGGATCTCCTCGAGTTGAATGAACTGAACGACTACGCACCGATGCTCACCGGCAACCGCTCCATCGTTGGGCTGGTACGTTGAGAGGCTGAAGCTGCCATCGAGATCGATTGAACCCGTGGCCTGAACGTTGTGCTGCACCGACTTGGTTTCGACCGTCCCGACCTTGACCGGCGTGCCGTTGGCAAAAACTACTTTGCCTCGGACCGGATACGTTTTCAGTCGGCCGCTGTTACAACCAAAGAGCATCGCACACACGATGAGGGTCCACGCGAACCCGTGAAAACTGCAAAAAGTTCTCATCAATCTTCCAATGCCACAGGGATGCCGTCCGTGCGATTGCACAATCGCCCTAGCGTTTCGGTATCGATCTGATTGCTGATAGCGCGAACGCTGCCGTCCCCCACAGCAAACTGGCATAATCCTCCATGCCAACTCCCCCAACGGACCAAATCGTTTCCTTCGGCTCGTGGGTCGGAGGAGATAGGTGCGGTCGGACCTCCGATTCGAGCAAAATTGTAAAGCTTATCACCGTTGAAGATGAACGCGTCCTGAGGGGACTGCCCCAGTTTTCCGATAGGCACGTGCATTTCACCTGCTAGAAACGTGTTGCTCAGACCATCGATGACACTCGCGTGTCGGATTCGATCAACCCAACCTTGGGGAACTCCGCTACTGCATCGTGCGCGGCTCGAGATGATGATGCCGGTTCCATTGCCGCCATAGTTAAAGTCCGTTGGCAGTCCCGATGAGCCAGGGGAAAGGTCTCCGTGGTTACCTCCATAATCGCCCACCGCACCCAAAGCTGTTCCGCCACCTCCTGGTACTGGATACTTGCAACCGCAAGGCAAAGTGATCCAAGTCGTTCCTGCTCCAATCACATCGCCCAAACCAATTGCATCACTAGCCGATCTGCGGGATGGGCAACAGTACATGGGGAGATTTTGGGACCGGACTTGATCGGTATGGCTCGCATAAGCGAGGCCGTAATCCCATTGCCGCTCGATGTTGCTGGCCTCCATATACGGCATGATCCGAACGAGCCAGGTCGTTTCCTTACCGCCGCAGGCTCGAGAGCTATCGTCCCCAGGCCGAGGTTGGTAGCGGGCGGGTGGATAACTTCCCATCGCACTGTGAAACATGTCCGTTGCCAACGCGATCTGGTGCAAATTGTTTTTGCAACTCATGACTCGTGCTGATTCGCGAGCTGCTTGGACCGCCGGCAATAACAAACCGACCAATAAGCCGATGATTGCGATGACGACCAACAGCTCGACCAGGGTAAAAGCTCGATGATTTCTTTGCGATCTCATTGTGAACCCGCTTTTCGAAAGGCAAATCGATTCAACAGCTCTATTATGCGAGTCCGACCTCGGGGGAGCAAACGCAACTTCATCAAAAAACCTAGAGATTGCGGGCTGCTTGACTTTGCAGACTACCGCGAAAATACTGGATGTCGTGGTTTTCTACAAGGAATTGAACGCATAGCACCGCCATTGCGTACTGCCAAGTGTGCGGATATTCAGGGGCGGTCTTCTTACATTTTCCGATCGTAGGTGAGGTAGCGATGGTCGGGCCAGGGAACAAAGCGAAAGCATTCAGGACCGCGATTTTAGCGGTTTATGCAATGTTTTCGTTGTTCGGCAGCTCGATTCATGCCTGGTCGCACCAACTTTCCGGTGATGCGTGTCACGAATGCGACACGATATCGAGCCACTCGCAATCGAGCCACTCGCGATCGAGCTACTCGCATGGGCACTCTTGCGAGCATCGCCCCTGTGGTCTTGCAGTCAGTCACGCGACAGATCACCGCGATCACCGCCCCGCCGAAAAGACATCCAACCAATGTTCCCTCGCAAACGAGTCGAAGGAGACCAGCCCAAAGGCTGCACTGCATTCATGTCGAGTTTGCCATCAGATCGCTTCTTTGATGAACGCATGGTCGGCGTCGGAATGCGCGATGGCGTTCGACCTGCAACAGACGGATTACCTGATCGATTCCCATGGGAACGATAGCGCGGTCGAAATCTTGATAGCCCGCTCGAGGGGCCCCCCGTCACGGATCTAGTATCGAAGTTTGGTTGGCGGCTTCGTACCGCAAACGCTGCGTCTTAGATTGTTCGCAGCGGGTCTTTGATTCGATCCTTTCGGGATGCTTCTACACCATGTCACAAGAGCTGTTAACCCGCGTGGGTTCAGCCATGCACTACGACTTTTGCCCGTGGGCGAACAGGTATGTGTATTGGCTCAAACGTCCGATCGGTTGGGTCGTCTTGGCCTTCGCCGCTTCGCTGCTGCTAGGGATCTATGTCTCGCAACAGGCCTACATGGCTGCCGGCATCGTCGCGTCGGTCGGGATCATCGGAGCCCTTTGGCCGTGGATCTCGATGATGGGGATTCGAGGCGAACTCAGTTGGAGCCCGAGCCGTTGCGAAGAGGAGGAGATCATCGATACCACCCTGACCATCACCAATCGCTGGCCCTGGCCTGCGTGGGGTTTGGTGGTTCAAGCGGACGATGCCATCTCCAACCAAGTCAACGCACCCGGTCAGCCGATCAGCTTGAGCAAAGTGCCTGCGTGGACTCGCTCGCGATTTCGGTGGGATTGCCAACCCTCATCGCGCGGCATCTACCCGAAACGTCAAGTCCGACTCACGACCGCGTTTCCCTTCGGTATCTGGTCGAGTAGCAGGATCCTGAAAGTCGACGAGCCTCTGGTCGTTTGGCCCCGCACCGTACGATTGACCGATGTGCCGGAGAACTCGGGAACACAGCATCTGGGAATTGGCGGATTATCTCAGAGAGTGGGTGACGACGGAGACTGGATGGGAGTACGCCCGTATCGTGAAGGTGATTCGCTTCGCCAGGTCCATTGGGCGCAAACGGCACGACGCGACAGCTTGGTTGTCTTTGAACGTCAATCCCGCTCTCGCCAATCGGTATCGATCGCCTTGGATGCCTTGGCGGCAATCCGATGCTCACCTGAGGAACGGGATTGGATGCTGCGTGTGGTGGCCTCTCTGGCTAATCATCTCTTGCAGCATGCATGGAATGTTCGCTTCCACATCGGGGAGCGATGGCAAGTCCTGCACATGGGCAATCGTGTTTCCTTTATGGATCAACTGGCTGCATGGGAACCACCCGCGCAGGCTCAACTTGCTCCTCCCATCTTCGGCCGCGATTGCGGTGTTGCGATCGCTGCAACATCGCATACTCAAAACAATAGCAAGCTCGGTGATGACTCTTCCGATGGCGAGAACCGAATTCATCGGTTCATGACATGGTCGAAAACGATCGATGAAGCATCTCCTGAAATCATCCCACGAAATGCTTGGGTTATCAGCGTTGGAAGCGAGGCCGACGAGCAACTTCGCGAGGCATGGAGACAGGCGTGTCAGATGGGCATCTCCCAAGAGGTTGCTGCGTCGTGATACAACGAATCGCTGGCATAAATCACCGTTCGACGAAGGATCGCAAATCGCGAATGCATTCTGGATCAGGCATGAATCGCACGTGGGGCACTCTCGTACTTGCGACTCTTGCATCGTTTATCATCCTGCTGCTTCGTGTGCAGGGAACATCAACTCCCACTTGGATTGTGGTTGAAACGTTTGCGGTGATTTTGTCTGCGGTCGGGGTTCGCGTATGGATGAATCAACGTTCACAGGAATCTTTGGACGCAGCCGAGTTCGCACGGGTGCGCACGCTTTTATTGATCGCTGGCGGCATCGTGATACTGATTCCTTGGCTGAGCAAATGGATTCAGATACGCTTGCTTGGAGGAACCGGCGAGGCGACGGAATTGGTTTGGATTGGGATGCTGCAGTATGCGGCGTTGTGGTTCGCTGGCGGTGCCTACCAACCTAGACATGAATGGCTTGCGTTCCTGATGAGTTGCTTTCTGGCGATCTTCGGATTGGCGACATCGGACAGACAGGGAATGATTCAGATCGTCGGACCCTTTGCGATTATTGCAGCGTGGTGGTTGATGGCTCGGTACTGGAACTCGATCGAGGGTGGGTTTGTAGCGTCCGAGAATATTCCTCTGATCCGCATGCGACTGATCATCCTGTTGGGCATGGGAATGATGGCGGGGATCGTGTTGTGGCTTGCGACCAGCGCGGGGCGAGAAACGGTCTTGCTCGATGG
>CAYXFO010000260.1:0-1378 GCA_964464255.1 uncultured Pirellula sp. | reverse complement strand
TCAAGGATGTCGATCGCGAGGGAACCGAGTCCAAGAAGAACAGCCGTGAGTTCAGCGCACTTCGAAAACCCAACGAGCAATCGCAAAACTTTCGGCCGGAGGGAACCGACTCGCGCGCGATCGTTCAGGTCATCGGGAGAACCCCCGCTTGGCTTCGCTTGGAAACATTTGACCGTTTCGAAGAAGCGATGTGGCTTCAATCACCCGCCCTGGACATGAAAAAACGGAATCTGGAACCGGAATTGAAGATGATCCAGGAGAAGCCGTGGTTCACGGTGCAAGCGGTGTCGAGCGAACTGGTCTATCCGGTTCGCGAGCGGTTCGCGATCAAGGTCATTCAGTTTGAATCGCCGCGAATCCTGAGCCCCTCGCTTTTGACTCACATTCACATCGATCGCATCGATCAGCCCGATTTCTTCGGTTGGTCAAGCGACGGGCAGATGACGATGCCAAATCGCGATTATGTCCCGCGTCTGACGGTCATCCATCAATTGACTCAGGTCCCGTCCCTTCACTCGTTACGTGATCCCACCAGCCCACTAAGCCATCTATCACATGCCCAAGCAGGCCACGATCGCTCAGGCGATTTTCTCAGTCACTATTTACAAATCGATGCGCCGGAGCAAGCGAGCGCTGCTGTCGCTCGCCAATGGTTGGAACAAGCGAAGTTGGTTGGCACCGGAGCGACCGACTGGGAACGGGTCATGGCGATTGTGAATCGATTGCGATCGAGTATCCAACTGGATGCTTCGTCGGTTCCCTCCGACGACTGCGAATCGGTGGTGTCGTTCGTTTTGGAACGGGGCCGCGCCCCGGATTATCTCATCGCGACAACCGCCGCGTTGATGATCCGAGATTCCGGTATCCCGTGTCGTGTTTGCCGCGGATTCCTGGCCAAGTCCGAACGCTTCGATTATCGATCTGGACAGACCGAGGTCTTGCCCGAGGATTTGCACACGTGGGCCGAAGTTTATGCGCATGGAATGTGGATACCGATTGAGCCGACAGGTGCGTATCCTATGCCGCATGAGCATCGCACTTGGTGGCAATGGGCGATTCAAACGGCATGGTCGATTCGAGATACGGTCATCCGGCATCCGATTCAATCCGCCATCGCAGCTAGCCTTGTTGCCTTGGCTCTTTATTTCCGACAAAGGCTCCTCGAGTGTCAGATCGGACTCCTAACTGCCATGATGCAATGGATGCCTGCAAGAACTCGCATTCGATGGATGTTGGGAACACTTCGATGGCGCATGTGGCTGTGGGATGAACCGATCGCGCAGGGTGCTACCGTCGAGCGATGGCTTACCGAGCAGTTAGCCATTCGTTCGCGCGCATCGCGATCGGATGCTGAAACATTTGTGCGAACGGTTCAAGG
>CAYXFO010000259.1:0-6638 GCA_964464255.1 uncultured Pirellula sp. | reverse complement strand
TCGTTCACCAGGGCGATGGCCCGGCCGATCATGTCGCAAAGCAGAACTTGGTCTACCTGGGCAGGTTGGAGGGCGTTAGGGATCAAGACCATTGGATCGTCGCTCCATCGCACGATGTCGATCCGTTCGCCCGCCAACTCGCTTGTAACATTTTTGATGCGATTTCCGCGGACTCCGACGCAGGCTCCCACACAATCCACACGTTGATCGGAACTGCTGACCGCGACCTTGCTGCGATAACCAGGTTCCCGACTGATCGCATTGATCCGGTTAACACCCTCGGCGATTTCAGGGATTTCCTGTTCAAACAAGCGTTGGACGAGAGTCGTTTTGGTGCGAGAGAGGATAATCTTTACTCGATTTCCAACCGCCTTCACTTCGTAAATGACCGCTCGTACACGAGATCCGTTATGGTAGTTCTCGCCCGGAATCTGCTCGCTCTTGGGCAATATGGCTTCGACGTTCCCGAGCTGTACGATGGTCAGCCCTTTCTCGGTTCGTTGTACGACTCCGTTTACGAGTTGCCCGACTTGGCCGTGAAATTCGTCGAGCCGCGCGTCTCGCTCCGCCTCCTTCAGCTTCTGGATGATCACCTGTTTGGCTGTCTGTGCACCAATACGGCCGATTTCGTCTTGGCTTAGATTTTTGCCATCAACCGTTGCATTGATAGCGCCCGAACCGCGAACTATTTGGATCTGAACTTCTGATTCCTCGCCGAACTGCCGCTTGGCTGCAGTCACAAGCGCCGATTCAATCGCCTGAAAAACCAACTCAGGGTCGATCTGTTTTTCGCGGTGCATAGAATCGACGATTCTAAGCAATTCTTGAGGATTCATGCGGTTTAATGCGTTTTAGGGTATGTCGGGGCCCCGAGGGATCCTAAGCTACGAATCCGGTCCCCCGAGAATCGCGCAAAGCTATCGTCCGACAACGCAAATGTCAACCGGCGTTATAATGACGCGATGACTCCTGCAAAACCCGAACCCCGACGGCAATGTGGCACGATGGCAGTACACCATCGGCTGTGTGAAACCGTCCCGTCCTACCTGGATTCAAGGTATGCGATGGAACGTCGTACTCGGGAAATTGTCGCCACCGGATGCATGATGCGAGAAAAGCGACTTCTATTTCGGATCCGGGTCGTCGTTCACATCTTGTATCACCACTCCAACGAACAGATCAGCGCCGCACAAGTCCGATCTCAAATCCAGGTATTGAACCGAGATTTTCGCCTCAAGAACGGAAACCGCCGATCGATACCTCGTCCCTGGCGCGGTTTGGCAGCCGATGCTGGTGTGGAATTCGAATTGGCATCGGTCGACCCAGCAGGCAAACCGACCAAAGGCATCACCTACCACAAAACCGATCGACAATCCTTCGGGACCGGTGACTCGATCAAAAACCCCGAAAGCGGCGGTGTCGCCCCATGGGACACGCGGCACTACCTGAATATCTGGGTCGCACCCCTTACCGGAGGACTGCTTGGCTACGCGCAGTTTCCGGGAGGACCAGAAGCAACCGATGGAGTCGTGATCTCGCACACCGCCTTCGGATTGCGAGGAACTACTCTCGCTCCCTTCCATCGCGGACGGACTGCAACGCACGAGATCGGACATTACCTCAATCTCTATCATCTCTGGGGCGATATGCTGGACTGCGGTGGTACCGATCACTGCTGCGATACCCCGACGCAGCGATCTCCGAACTACGGTAAGCCGTCATTCCCAAACATCTCATGCGATAACGGTCCGCACGGTGACATGTTTATGAACTATATGGATTACAGCGACGATGAGGTCATGGCTTTATTCACCGAGGCACAAGCAGCTCGCATCGTCGCAACGATGACCGGCCCTCGCGCTTCGCTCGATCCAGCCCCCTCGCCGCTCCCCTAACCCGCTCCTCGTAACACCTTGGCGTAGATCTCGCGTACTCGCTCAGTCATGGTCTGATGTCTGAACAAGTCGGTGAACCGAAGTTGACCCGTCCGGCCCATATTCTCACGTAGCCGAGGATCCGCGATCAGACTCGAAATCGAATCGGCAAGCGGTTCGATTGCTTTCGGGGGAAGCAGCCAACCGGTCTCGCCGTGGATCACTACCTCGCGAGCTCCGTCGATGTCGTAGCTGACGACCGGTTTCCCAGCGATGAGCGCCTGGGGAAGGGCTCGTGCCAACCCTTCCCTCAGCGATGCATGCACGAGGATATCCATCGCTCCCACCAGCGCCGGGATCCGCTCGGGCCGCTGTAAACCGGTAAGAATGAAATACTTTTGCAGATCGGACCTGCGGATCTGTTGCTCAAACGACTCTCGAAGAATCCCATCTCCAACCCACAGAAAACGGGCTTCGGGGTGTTTATGAATCACTTCTTTCGCGGCTGCCAGCACGTACTCATGCCCCTTGAGCGGAAACAGCCTGGCAATTTTGCCGACCACAACATGTTCGGGGGCGAGTCCCAACTCCCGACGCGTTTGATCCCGCAACTCGTGGGCGCGTACAAAAGGCTCCACATCCATACCGCTGTAAACGGTCGTGAACTTGTCTCGCGGAGCAACTTTCGCCTCAACCATCAAGTCGGTCATTGCATCGGCAACACTGATCATGTGATGGCATCTCTTCGCTGCCCATCGCTCGCAGGCGATGTAAAATTTTCTTGTTGCAGTCGATTGGTACGGATGAAATGGGGCACCATGCACCGTGTGAACAATACATGGTACTCGCAGTGACCATGCTGCGGCCCGCCCTAGAATTCCTCCCTTGGCGCTATGCGTATGGACGACATCCGGTTGGATCGACTGGAGCAACCTGCGCAGCTGACGGTAGGCCCGCATGTCGTGCCACGGAATGATGGATCGGATCAACGGAGGAACGACGATCACTGCAAGATCCGGATCTTTGGCGGTTTCGAGAAGCTTTCCCTCGGCACCGCGCGTTGGCCCGGTAATGAGAGTCACTTCATCACCGTGTTCCCGAACCAAATCAAGGCAGTTGTAGCGAGTGTTCTCTTGGGCTCCCCCCACAATCATGCGGGTGATGATATGAACGACTCGCATCCCAAGACCCGCCGCTTAAAGGAATCGAAGCAGAGCATATCGTTTCTTGCCGCTTCGCAAAACGACGATCGTTTCGCTCGCCAAGTCGCTTGAATTGAGCACACGCTCGATGCCATCGACGCGGCGATTGTTGATGTACGCGGCCCCCTCGGTCACGGTTCGACGAGCTTCACTCTTGCTACCGGCCAAACCGGCGGAGCAAAGGGCATCGATGATTCCCAATCCTTGGTCCAACCGCGCCCGCGGCAACTCGCAACTGGGCACATCGCGAAAGATGGGGACCAACTCGGAATCGCTCAAGCCGTCGATCTCTGCCCCAAAGAAAATCTTGGTTGCTCGCTCCGCAATCGCAAGTCCCGCTTCTCCATGCACCAATCTCGTTAAAGACTCGGCCAGCCGTTTCTGTGCAGCCCGTAAATGCGGCTGATCACGTAACGATGCCGCCAGGGTATCGCACTCTTCAGATTCGATCTCGGTCAGGAATCGCAAGACCATCAGTACGTCCTTGTCGTCAACATTGATGAAGTACTGATAGAACTCGTAGGGGGGGGTGCGTTCCGCAGATAGCCAAATCGCCCCGCGCTCGGTCTTGCCCATCTTTTTGCCATCGCTGGTTGTTAGAAGCGGACAAGTCAAACCATGTAGCGAACTGCCGAGCATGCGCCTCGCCAAATCAATGCCAGCGATGATGTTGCCCCATTGATCGCTGCCACCGATTTGCAACTGGCAACTATGATGTTTGGCCAAATGAACAAAGTCGTATGCCTGAAGGAGCATGTAACTGAACTCGGTATAACTCAAACCCGCATCGCTCCGTTCAAGCCGCGCCTTGACCGAATCCTTGGCAAGCATCACGTTTACGGGAACGTTCTTGCCGACGTCTCGAAGGAAATCGAGAAACGAGAATCGCTCCATCCAGTCGTAGTTGTTCACGACGATTGCTGCGTTGCTCCCCTCGAAGGAAAGGAACTGCTCCATTTGGTGGCGAATCCCCCTGACGTTGTGCTCCAACGTTTCGCGCGAAAGAAGTTGCCGCTCCTCGGACTTGCCGCTGGGGTCTCCGATCATCCCCGTTGCTCCCCCTACCAACGCAATCGGCTGATGGCCTGCCTGTTGGAATCTGCGAAGCAACATCAGAGGTAAAAGGGAACCGACGTGCAGACTGTCCGCGGTTGGATCGAAGCCAGCGTAGACCACCGCAGGTTTCGAGAGTATACCTCGGAGCTCGGCTTCCTCCGTTGCCTGGTGAATCAGTCCCCGCCAAGCAAGCTCATCGATTATTGACTTCATACATTCCCCAAACCGCTAGCATTGGTTTTCCTGACACGAATCGCTGCTCATGTACGAGTGATATACGGCATCTTCCCCCCACTGTCTATCGGTCTTGAAGCCCTGTCGGTGGTCTTGGGTACTACGCACGATCCATGCAATTGTTATTCTATTGGTGTGCCGGGAATACATAGTAGCATTTCCCTCCGATCACTTTCGTCATTCGCCTGAACCGAGCCCCTGCCATGTCCAATCCAACGATCCGCGGAACTGTACACCTGATTGAAGAAACCAAGTCGTTCGGCCAAAAGGGCTTTCGCAAGAGATTGGTGGTTCTGGAGCAGAACAACGGTCGCTTCACCAACTACATACCGCTCGAGTTCACGAACGATGCTTGCGATTCGGCTGACGCCTTGAAGCAGGGGGACGATGTTACGATTACCTATCGACTGACCGGCCGCAAGTGGCAACGGGATCCGATGAGCGAAGTGAAGTATTTTCTGACGGCTGAAGCGATGGGCTTTCGCAAGACTGCCGAAGGAGAAGATATCTCTGCGGCGAACGATGCATTTGCGGAGTCGTCTAGCGAATTTGACGATACTCCCTTCTGAGCACCATCAGTTTCTCGGGTCAGTCGCGCTGATCACCGGAATCGTGCTTGCCGAGAACAGCACTCAAGGCAACACAAAGCCATGCTGCGATCAACGTGGTTCCTCCGATCGGCACGATACTCCAATGGATGATTTGGTCCGCGAAAACAATGCTGTAGAGACCACCTGAAAAACAGAGGGTTCCGACAAGGAATAGGACCGACGCAGCCGTCAGCAACTTGGATCTTGCGGCGCGGGTGGACAAAGCGATCGCTGCGAGAGCTAGGGCATGATACATCTGGTATCGAACCCCCAATTCGCATTGATCCAGTTTCTTCGCCACAACTTCCGGAGCCAGTCCGCGTTTCTCCAATTGCTTGGGAAGGGAATGAGCGCCCATGGCTCCAATGCCAACAGCGATCGCTCCGGAAATCCCAGCGAGCAACAATAGCCATCTCGACAAGTTGTTCATTTCACAGATCCTCAAAGGGGAGATCCGATGCGCGCCGTTCCGTTAACCCCTGCTTGAAATGCCTACGGCACACGGTCACGTAGCGTTCATTGCCACCGATCTGGATCTGTTCTCCTTCTCGCATCGGCACACCGTTGGCATCCACTCGCAGAACCATCGTCGCCTTGCGTCCGCAGTGACAGATGGTCTTGATCTCGGTCAGGGTGTCTGACCAAGCCAGCAAGTGTTGACTTCCTTCGAAGAGATTTCCTTGGAAATCGGTCCTCAAGCCATAGGCCAGGACTGGAATATCGAGGGTATCGCAAACATCGCTGAGTTGTCGTACCTGACTCTTGGTGAGAAACTGCGCTTCATCGACCAACACGCAGTGGATGCGTTCGGTCTGGTGCTCCCGCTCCACCATCCGGAACAGATTATCGTTGCCTGAAAACGGGACAGCATCCGCGCTGAGTCCAATCCGCGAACTCACTCGTTTTTCACCAAATCGCTGATCGATTTCGGGAGAGAAAACCAGCGTTCGCATTCCCCGTTCACGATAGTTGTAGCTCGACTGAAGCAGAACCGTCGATTTTCCAGCGTTCATCGTCGAATAGTAAAAATACAACTTGGCCAACGGTCGAACCTCCAGTATTCAAAACGGCGCCCCGATAGGCAAAACCGCTATCGGTACGGTAGTATGGGATCGGAATCGTTTTTTGTCATCCCTCGGTCATGTAGAGCATCCTGATGAGTGAAACTCCAACCCATGATGGCGTCACCGAGATCGACAGCAATATCTCGCAGTCTCAGATAGTCTTTTCTGATTCCGTCCCGCGTCGTTGGATCTTAAAAGGTGCTGCGGCTATGGCGGGGCTCTCTGCATGTCGGGGGCTCACTTTTCATCCCGCTTGCGCCATTGAACCATTCGACCGACCGAAGCCTGGCAAGCTGCGACTCAGCATGGCGGCTTACTCCATCCGCGATCTCCTGAAACGAAAAGACTCCGACTGGGATCTGTTTCGGTTTGTGGATTACTGCCATGAACTGGGACTCGACGGTGCCGAGTTGACCAGTTACTACTTCCCGGAGAACGTTGACGATGCCTACCTGACGCGATTGCGACTTCATTGCCACCAACGCGGCATCAGCATCTCTGGAGGTGCGATTGCTAACGACTTTTGCCAGAACGATTCAAGCAAACTCGCTGCCGATATCGAACACTCGCGTCGATGGATCGACCGCTATGCAATTCGCGGTGCACCCGTAATTCGTA
>CAYXFO010000258.1:0-6660 GCA_964464255.1 uncultured Pirellula sp. | reverse complement strand
ATGCTTTCCAATGCCCTGTTTCGGTGCTGAACGATGTGGATGCGGGTGTCTTCGGCGAGTATTCCGCCGGTGCGGCCGTGGGTGCCCATAGCGTTGCTGGTGTTTTCCCCGGAACAGGGATCGGCGGCGGATTCGTTTACGATGGCAAGATCCTTCGAGGCAAACGTCATACGGGTATGGAGATCGGTCACACCCGCGTTGCGACAACCGATCACTCCAGCGGTGCTCGCATGACCGGGACTCTGGAGAGCGAGGCAAGCCGATTGGCAATCGCTGCAAGCTGCGCCAAGTTGGCGATCCGAGGCGAAGCGCCGGCACTGCTCAAAGACGTCGGTACCGACCTTGCCGAGATACGAAGCAAAGCGCTCGCCGCGTCGGTCAAGGCGGGTGATGAAGCAGTCGAACAGGTGATTCGAAAAGCGGCTCGCACCGTCGGCTACGCGTGTGTGAATCTGATCCACCTGCTGACTCCCGAAGTCATCGTACTGGGTGGCGGTTTGGTGGAGGCGCTTTCGGATCTGTATCTGGAGGAGGTCGAGGAGACCGTAGCCAATAACGTCCTCGAATGCTACGCCGATACCTTCGAGATCAAGCTTGCGAAGCTCGGGGATGACGCAGGAGCTATGGGGGCCGCAATTTGGGCTGCTCAGCAAGTGAAAGATGCACCAGCAGAGACCCCCTCCACCAACGACGTAGCTGCCATTGATGTGTTGGCGACGAACGAAGCATGACAGAGAACAAGCACTTCGAAGACATCACGATTCCACGTCGTCTTTGGCTGACCAGTTGCCTAGTCGCCAGCGGAGCTGTGATCTCGGGGCTTCAGGCAGAGGCCCTAGCCGATGCTCTCGTCGAACAAGATCCCAGTCCTGAACCAAAGCCAGATGCCATCACGGCGGAGATGATTCGGGCTGCTGCGTGGATCGCTCGTGTGCCTCTGACGGATGAACACTGCGAACAGCTCAGCAAGGAGTTATCGAACAAGCTTGCGGCGATCACACTGCTCAGAACCAAGCCGATCGATGAAAACACACCGATGGCGGCTGTCTTTACACCCTGGTTCTTCGCCTCGCAAACCCCTGAAGAGAATCTCGAATGGTCTGCCGCGAAACCTGAACCTAACGCGTCGAGCAATCGCCTTGATACAGAGAGTGTAAAGTTACCCGAGAAACAGGATCTCGAGTCGGTCGCGTTTTGGAGTGTTCGCGAACTTGCCGTCGGTCTTCGCAAGGGATTGTTTTCCAGTCGTCAATTGACCGAGATGTATCTCGAGCGATTGAAGCGATACGATCCCCAACTGCATTGCGTCGTGACTCTGAATACCGAGAGCATCAAACAAGCCGATGCGATGGATGCTGAGTTGAAGGGGGGAAAAGATCGCGGGCCGCTCCATGGTATCCCTTGGGGAGCGAAGGATATTATCGCAATACCCGGAATGCCAACGACCTGGGGTGCCATCGACTATCAGAATCGAGAACGCGGTCCACAAGCGACCGTCGCAAACAAGATGGATCGTGCGGGAGCGGTCTTGCTCGGGAAACTATCGGTCGGAACGCTCGCATGGGGCGATCAGTGGTTTCGAGATCTGACTCGCAACCCTTGGAACCCTGAGCAGGGTAGTTCCGGCTCTTCGGCTGGAAGTGCTTCGGCCGTCGTGGCAGGTCTTTGCGGATTCGCTTTAGGTTCGGAAACACTCGGCTCGATCGTATCGCCGTGCAGAGTCTGCAGCGTTACCGGGCTTCGCCCATCCTTTGGACGAGTGAGTCGATTTGGATGCATGACTCTCGGATGGTCGATGGACAAGATCGGGCCGATCGCGAGAACCGTTGACGATTGCGGATTGATCCTCCAGCAACTCCTTGGGATGGATGGCCTTGACCCGACGGTGGTTGATCGGCCTTTTGCATGGTCCGGAAGCCCGATCGACGTTAGGAAACTTCGAGTAGGTGTTCCGAAACGCTTACGGGGAAGCGAGAAGGATGTCGCAGAGGCTTTGGAATCCGCCGGAGCCACGATGGTCGAGTTGGAGTTCGAGGCAGATCCCCGCATGGGAGTTTTGGTCGACGCAATCACGATCGAAGCAGGCGCGATGCACAGCCAACTGTTTGCCGCAGCGAAATCGGACGATCAAGTTGGAAAATGGGGCCCTACCTTTCGCGAGGCATCGTTCTGCTCTGCTATGGACTACGTCGATTCCATGCGAGTGCGTGTCGACTTGATCCGCGCAACGGAAGCCCGTCTACGATCGGTCGATGTCTTGATTGGCGATGGGGATTTGGCCCGTATGAATCTCACGGGGCATCCGAGTTTAGTGGTTGCATTCGGAAACGATGAAACCCGATCCAAACCCAAGACCGTCGTATTGACCTCTCGATATTTCTCCGAGGGGGCATTGTTGGGAGTCGGTGCATGGCTTCAGTCCACGTTGCCAGCCACCCCCAACATGCCCGAGTTGACAAAAGTTTAGGTTCGTTTGCCGCGATAGATTTTACCGATCCGCAGAAGAGCGAATAATGTCGAGAATGCTTCGCGGATCGACAACTTGGATTTGCCTTGGAGTCGCTCGGTATAGACAATCGGAGTCTCGACCACACGGCCATCGGCTCGCAAGATGAGGGCGAGAACCTCTTCAAGGAACCCATAGCCTTTTGCCTGAATGGAGTCCAAGGGAATCCGTCGCAACAGATCGACTCGATACATTCGGTAGGCGCTGCTGCAGTCTTGAATCTTCCAACCTACGATTAACCTCGCGAGAATGTTGGCACAGCGACTTACAAAAACTCGTCGCCACGAACAGCCTTGCATTCCACCCCCTTCGATATAGCGGGAACCGATAGCCAAATCGCATTGCATGCGAAGCGGCAGCATCGCGGAGATAGCAGTGGGATCATGGCTCAAGTCACCATCGAGGTTGATGAGCCACAGGTATCCCTTTTCGATCGCTTGTTTCATGCCGATTCGGATCGCGGTGCCGAGTCCCTGTTTGCCAGATCGTATCACGCAATGCAGCCTCGGATCGGAGGCTTTCTGCTTGAGGACCCATTGCCCAGTCCCGTCGGGCGAACCATCATCGACCACGAGAATGTCGGCTCCCGGAACGACGCGCAAGATCAGCTCCAAGAGAACGGGAAGGTTCTCCCGTTCGTTGTAGGTGCATATGAGGACCAACAGATCGTTGGTCATTACCCCAGTGGCAAGTGCCTGGTTCTCGCCGAGCGCCCCGGACGGATTCTCGTTAGAGCTCATCGCTCGGCTGTTCGTTATCAACGGCAGGCGGGGTTTGCGGGGAAGCCGCGTTCAGCTCTTGGCTGGCTGCTGACTCATCGATATCGTCGGCGGGAACGCGCACGATGGCGGCAAGAGTATCACCGTCATCGACGTTCATGATCCGTACACCCTGCGTATTGCGCCCGATGACATTGATGTCTTTGGCTGCGATGCGCTGAATCTTGCCACGCGACGTCATCATGATCAGCTCGTCGCCGTCGACAACCGGAACGATCCCGATGACAGGGCCGTTCCTCTTGGTGGTCTTGATATCGATGATACCTTTACCACCGCGGCGCTGGGTTCGATAACGATTTGCGGAGCTGACATCGTCCGCTTCACCGGTATCGTCTGGTGATTCCTCTTCGGCGGGAATAGTATCCTCGAGTGTCTCATCGTCCGGAAGATCCTCGCGCACGGCAAGTTGTTCACCAGGGCCGAATGTAGTTCGCTTGCCATATCCGTTTTGGCAAACCGTGAGCAAGGTTGCGGTTGGATCGGCGACCACCATGCCGACGAGGGTATCGCTTTTCTTCAGCGAGATCCCCTTCACTCCCGATGTGTTTCGTCCCATTGAGCGAGCGTCCCGCTCGGAGAAACGAATCGCCATGCCATTGGCGGTCGACAGCACGATTTGGTCGTTGGGTTTGGTGATAACCACGTCGACGAGTTCGTCATCTTCGCGGAGTTTGATGGCGATGATGCCACCCTTCTTCGGACGGCTGTAGGCTTCGAGTTCCGTCTTTTTGACGATACCTTTTTTGGTCGCCATCATCAGGAAGTGACCGGGCAGGTTGAAATCTCGAACGGGGACGCAATCGAGAATCTTTTCTTCGGGGGTCAAGTTAAGCAAGTTGACGATCGCTCGTCCGCGGCTTTCGCGGCTCATTTGGGGAATCTCCCAAACCTTCTGCCAGTAAACTTTTCCTTGATTGGTGAAGAAGAGCAGGTAGGCATGGGTACTGGCCACGAACAGGTGTTCGACCGGATCCTCCTCCTCGCTTCTCAGGCCGGTGATCCCTTTGCCACCGCGGCGTTGAGCTTTGTAGACCGAGGCGGGGAGCCGTTTGATGTAGCCTTGATGCGAGATCGTCACCACCATGTTTTCCTCGGTGATGAGGTCTTCCATGTTGTAGTTGCCGAGTTCCTCGTCGGTGATCTCGGTGACCCGATCGTTTCCATATCGTTTGGCGATATCGACTAGGTCTTCTCGGATGATGGCGTAGATATTGGCTGGATCGGCAAGGATGCGCCGGTACTCTAGAATTTCGTTGAGAATCTCAGCGTGTTCGTTGGCGAGTTTTTCCTGTTCCAAGCCTGCCAATTGACCGAGGGTCATCTTCAGAATGGAATCGATTTGGACGCTGGTCAGTCGGTAGGTATCGGCGGCGCCCCGTTCGAGTTGGAAGTCGGCGAATCCGGTATCGCCGAGCGCCCGCTGCATCATCGATGCCGGGCATTCCACTCCCATCAAGCGTTCTTTCGCTTCGGCCTGTGTGCGACTCGATCGGATGATCGCGATGATACGGTCGATATCTGCGAGTGCCAGGAGCAAACCTTCGATCACATGCTTGCGGCGGCGCGCGGCTCCGAGCAGGTGTTGGGTGCGTCGACGGATGACCGTCACGCGATGGCGAATGAATTCCTGCAGCAGTTCTTTGATGTTGAGTTCACGAGGCTTGCCGTCGACCAAGGCCAACAGGATGAGCGAAAACGACTCTTGCAGCGACGAGAATTGGTAGAGTTGATTGAGGACGATGTGGGGATCGGAATTCTGTTTGATCTCGATGATCAGCCGAACGGGTTCCTTGAGATCGCTCTCGTCGCGGATCGCGGAGATTCCTTTGATCTTTTCGCTGCGGACGAGTTCGGCGATCTTTTCCACCACGCGATCGCGAGCTTGCTGGAATGGGATGTCTCGGACTACAAGCCTGGATTTTCGTCCTTGCTCTTCAACATCGACGTGAGCGCGGAGAACAATCGTGGACCTGCCCGTCGCATAGGCTTGCCGGATGCCGTACCGTCCGCAGATCATTCCACCGGTTGGGAAGTCGGGTCCTGGGATGATCTCGCAGAGTTCCGGGATGGAGACTTCGGGGTCATCGATCACCTTGATGATCGCATTGCATACCTCACGTAAATTATGAGGTGGAATGCTGGTCGCCATGCCGACGGCGATCCCTTGGGCTCCATTGACCAGCAGGTTGGGGAACTTCGAGGGCAGAACGACGGGTTCGGTCCGCCGTTCGTCATACGTCGGAATGAAGTCGACCGTATCGAGCTTGAGGTCTTCAAGCATCATGGCTGCGGGGGGAGCGAGCCGGGCTTCGGTGTATCGCATGGCGGCGGCAGGCAAGCCAGCGATGGAGCCGAAGTTTCCTTGTTTGTCGATCAGCACGTGCCGCATGTTCCATTCCTGGGCCATGCGAACGAGGGTGGGGTAGATGATGGCTTCGCCGTGCGGGTGGTAGTTTCCTGAGGTATCGCCGGCGATTTTCGCGCACTTTACGCGAGCGGCACCGGGAGTGAGGCTCAGGTCGTTCATTGCGACTAGAATCCGCCGTTGGCTGGGCTTCAGTCCGTCGCGAACATCAGGCAGAGCGCGGCTGACGATAACGCTCATGGCGTAGGTCAGGTAGCTATCCCGGAGCTCATCCTCGATCGGTTCTTGGATCATCCGCTCCCCCTGGCCTCCCTCGTCGTCGGCTGGGGGAATGCTGGCGGGATCATTGGGGTCGATATCGTCGCTGGGTGGCTCGTTGGACACGTGCTCTCGATGCTGGGTGAGGGGGGTGAAATACGATCGGTTTCCCTAAGGAAATCACTGGCAAAATTGTACCAGAATCATGTGCTATCACAATCGGCCAAACCGCCTGTTTAGCAATCGCCGCACGCATCTTCCGAAAAGCTGTAAACCAGGTCGATCCGCCTTGATTTTGAGGACCGAAACGTGATAGGAAAACTCGTTCGTTTTTCAACCCGCAACCTTTGTTCGCCAGCCGCCTGGCTGCGACCAAACTGGCTCTAGACGCATTGTTGAGGAGCAGGCATGACGATCCCTAAAGTCATTGTTCAAACATTCAAGACCAAGAAACTCCCGTTCCTGACTCGCTGGCAAATCGCTCGGGCGAAAAGAAAGAACCCGCAATATAAGTACTTGTACTTCGACGACGTTGCGGTCGATGCATTTATTCGCGAATCTTTTGATGATGAGGTTTATCGACTCTACCGTCGCATCAACATCGGTGCTGCGAAAGGTGATTTCTTTCGGTATGCGTTCCTGTTGAAGCATGGTGGCGTTTACCTCGACATCGATAGCTGCCTTACAAAAAACCTCGATGGTTTGATTCTTCCCGATGACGAAGCATTGATCGCTTGGGAGGGGAATAATGT
>CAYXFO010000257.1:0-6684 GCA_964464255.1 uncultured Pirellula sp. | reverse complement strand
TGCCAGTAGGTCAATTGCCCATCAGCTTTCAGTGCGACGACTCCGACGTCATCGACGATCGCCAGCCGGGTATCGGGAGTGTGCTCACGTTCGAGCAGGATCTTGCCAGTGGCTGGCTCAACTAGACGGAGTTTCATTTCATTCGCGCGATCACCATTCGGACTTTTCTCAGGGCTGAACAACCAACGTTTTCCAACGTTAACGATCGGCTGCCAGCCCTTCAGGCCGCTTTCGAAGGATTCCTGTAGCATTCCGTCACGAATGTCCAGTTGCGAGATTTGGCCCGTCGATGGCTGGAAAGCATACAGTCTATTCCCTTCTCGCATGAACGTCGCGTTCCTAAAGCCAGATTGACTCCACATCCGCGTACCCGAGAACAGATCGAGGCAGGACAATTCATCATTGTTGAGAATCACGATTCCATGCCGAGATGCCGCTGCAACTCGGAAGTTACGTCGCTGGATTGGCAATCCCCAAACGTTGCGATCGATCACATTGGCACGTCCTCGTCCACGTTCCACCTCTTGCGATTCATCGCCGTAGTTATTGCGCCATAATTGGCCATCTTGCTGACTGTTGAAAGCTTGCAAGGTGTCGACGGCGATCAGCTCGTTTTTCAGTTCCAGGAAAATCATGCTATCGACCACGAACATGCGTGGCACCGTCGATCGGTCCAAGGCTCCCGACTCGATCACTTTCTGAAACTGCTCGTTGGTCAGTCGATTCGAGAATTGGAATCCTCCTACGCCATAGTATCCTTGCCAGTTATCGAAACTGTCGCCGATGCTCTCTGCACGCACGCACAAGTTGAAGGCATCGCTCATGTTGTCGAATTGTCGAACAGCATTGATGTCGGGAGGCTCAACGTTAACAGTGACCGCACCCTGAGGCCAAACATGTTTGGTTTCGAGTGATTTGGCAATCGCAGCGAATTGAGCCACCTGCTGCGCATCGATATCCATTCGCATGCCAAAGGATCTATTTTCCATCGACGTTTTTTCAATCAGCTGTCGCAGCACTTCAACATCGCCATCTACATAGCGTACCGCGAGAAAAGGGCGTTTGCCCCGCAGGTAGATTTCGGCGAGCATCCGCCTCCGTTCTTTGGATAGGTCTGCTTCCCCGGTCTCCTTGAGGATCGATTGTCCAATCATGGTTTGATGGAGCAAGCGTTCAGCTTCGACTCCGTTGGTCTTCAGAACCCGCTGGGCTACGGAAAGCCGTAGTTCTTCGGTTTGGGGTAATGACTGCATGTGTTCCAATCGAAGCTTGGAAATCCCTCGGTCGATGTTTGCTTCTGGATTGAGACGCCCGCGAATGATAGGTTCGAGCCGGGTCCACGCTTCGGCGGGAAGTTTTTCGGCACATCGAGCGATTCGAGTTGCGATCCATCGATCTTCCTGGACCGACCATTGAGGATTCATGTCGACATCCTCTCCGTCGCTCATTTGATCGATCCGGCGACTCAACCGAGCATCGGAGAGTTCGAACAACTTCTCAAGCGCGTCCTCCCATCGGCTTTGCTTCTCGAGCCCATGGACGAGAATCCGCAGATAGGAGGGCAGATCGAGATCGAGCGTGAGATCTTGATATCGCTGTACTCGATCGACGTATTTATCGAAGTCATCGCGCAAAGCCAAGGTTGCTACCTCTACCAACCTCGACCGAACATCTGGGTCAGTGGGAATGGAGGCATAGGCTTTTTCAAGCACCTCAAGCGCTGCATCAATCTCGCCCGATGCGATATGCAGTTCCCCTTGCTTGACAAGACTGCGCACGGTTTCACCGTCTCGCTGCAGTTCTTCAAGGAGGCGGGTTTCGAAGACGTCCCGAATGGAATAGCAATCCAGTTGAAAGGGACTGGCAGAGATCAATCGGTCGTCGACTACGAGAAGGTTCCCAAGTGGGCGAACGACCCGGACGGTATTGAGGATAGACCCTTTTGCGATGTCGACTTCGAGGATTTCTTGGTTGGAGGTTGGGACCAACAAGCGATTGTTTCGGCGGACCGATCTACCAACGACTTGAGATTCACCTGGCAACGTGATCGGCTTCCATTTCGGCTTACCTGTTCGAAGATCGATCCCTAACACAGACATATTCTGGACCAACGCAACGGTGTCGCCGAATGCACCGGCTATGTAACGAAGAGGGATGGGGTCATCGAAGCTCAACTGCCACAATTCTTTGCCGTCCGACATGTTGATTGCGGTGACGGTGTTTCCGTTCGGCGGCGCGAAAATCGCAACTCCATCGTGCAGCAAGACACTGGTTTCCGTAGAACGCGGAATCGTGGGGTTCGATTCGCGTGCATCCATGCCGCCGATGAAATTGAATTGGGCACCTGCGGCCAAGTTGGGGTTCATCGCATAGCGATGCTGCCATAGAAGTTCGCGGGTATTGATGTCGTATGCCACAAGGAATCCCGAAAGTGTTGGGCATAGAATGGTGGAACCGTCCGCTGCGGGACTGGCCCCATAGGACCGTCTCTGCGAGTCCAGCGAGATGGTCGTCCCTTGATTGGCGGCAATCGGTTGCCGCCACAACAGTTTGCCTGTTTCGGGGGAACAGGACACCAGATAGATTTCGCCGTTGAGTTCGATGAGGCTGAAGAGTTCACCTCGATACGGCAGGGGGGCACCGAGAAACAATGCGCCGGCCAGTTCAGGTGCTACGCCTCCGCTCGCTCCTCCAACTTCCCATACGAGTTTCCCTTGATTTTCGATACTCCATGCTTGCAGTACATTGAAGGTACGGACACCCAAGGGACGCATCAGGCGGGCGTTCGGACCCTGGGCAAAACTTTCCGCCACGTCGACTGCAGGAAGCTCGCTCAACGTGAATAGCCGATCGCCATCACTGGCAATCTGGCCGACTGCGGTGTCTCCCCAAACGCGACGCACCAAATAATCGGGGGCAGGCAAGCCGAGTGAAAACGCGTCTCGACCGGTGAATCGATCCAGCGAGTAACCGAGTGGCATGCCGCTGAAAACACAGGGCCAACCGACCAGCCCGGTTTTTGCATCGATCGCTAAAACGCGTTGATCATACGTCGGGACCAGGATCCAAGAGTCCACGGCGATCGGGTAGCGAGTCGGTATCAGAACCGACTTGCGTTCGCCGAGTTGCTTTTTGAGAGTGCGATCAAGATTGTCTTTATGTTGAAAGGATTCGTGCAATTCCACGTGCCAACGAAGAATGGGGAGAGGCAACCCGGCTTGCGTTTCGGCATTCCGGAGGGAATCGCCTCCTGGATAGGCGGGGCGAATCACCGGTTTGGTAACGATCGAGATCGCCTCCTGCCCAAGCGATTGCAAGATCGATTCATCTGTGGTCTTCTCGTTCCAGCCAATTTTTGCTCCGTTCCATTCCGTAGTGAACGATGGGTAGGTCGATCGCGTCAACCGCAATGCCTCCCTGGCGGTAGCGTCGAGTTTTGCAGCTTGACTGGCTGCGATCGCCATTATGCCGAGCGGTTCACCGATCCGTTTCCGTGCCGATTCCATCTTGAGGAGCCGAAACAGCCCGTTTGCCGCTTCTCGCATGTTCCCTTCCCCAAGGGCTCGCTCCGCCATGATGAGGCCAGCATCCTGACCTGCGCGAGTGAAGCTGAAGCGACTCGCGATTTGCTGAATAAGGTTCCAATCCCCAGCCGCAACAGCCTCTTCTAGCATCTGTGCAGCTTTCACGCCGTACCGGAGTTCGACAACCTTGAGCCCTTCCTCGGGCAATTGCGACAACAGATTGTGCGCGGACCGGAGTACGGTCCCTTTCACGGTCACCTGATCTTCTTGCCCAGTGAAGATAAAGTAATCCTGACCAGCCTCGAATTCATTTCTCTCGGCCTCTAGTCCGAGCAGGTTGCCCAAGGCGAGGGTGGCTTCGCTCCATTGCTGTTTCGTGATCGCTTCTTGGGCTTCATCGAGCAGGACTTCCACTTCGCGGGGGGCTGGTAGGAGGGTACCCTCGGCGTTCGCAAAACGGGATGGAAAACCAGGTTGCCCGAAACCGGTCGAAGCACTGCAAAAGCAGAGAAGAATCGACAACGCAAGGTGAGCACCAATCCGTCGGAAATGCATGGGATACCTGTGATAGCAAGGGCACTAAACTGCACTCCTTGACAGTGTACCGTCTTGCGACGTTCCGTGGGATGTTCGCCCATTGAGAAGGGAAATAAAAAATCGGCCTTCGCGAACCACTTTCGTGATCATGCGAGGCCGATTTGCTTGAAATTTCAATAGCAGGCCCTTACGACGGTGATCCAATCGATCCGATGCCGTAAGGGGCGATCCAGTTCACCGATCCAAATTACTTGGTCGGCGGAAGAATGACGCTGTCGATCACGTGGATCACGCCATTGGACGCATCGATGTCAGTCGTGACGATCTTGGCACCGTCGACGAATGCAGCACCGTCCTTGACACTGATCTTGACCGAAGCACCTTGCAGGGTCTTCGCTGCCTTGGCAGCAAGTGCATCTTCGGAATAGACCCGACCTTCAACGACGTGGTACTTCAGGATGCCAGCAAGTTTGTCCTTGTTTTCTGGCTTGAGGAGACCTTCAACAGTCCCCTTGGGCAGCTTAGCAAATGCCTCGTCGGTTGGAGCGAACACGGTCAGATCCTTGTTTCCGCTGAGGGCATCGACCAGTCCGGCAGCCTTCGCAGCGGCCAACAGAGTTTTGAATGCGCCAGCCTTATCAGCAACTGCTGGAATGTTTGCATCCGATGGAAGTATCACGGAGTCAATAACGTGGATTACGCCGTTGCTGCAAGCGATATCCGTGTTGGTTACGTTCGCGCCATCGACCATTACCTTGCTTCCGTCAACCTTGACGTCGATACGTTGTCCGTTGAGCGACTTGGCTCCCTTCACGGTAACAACGTCCTTTGCCATGACCTTGCCCGGAACGACGTGATACTTGAGTATTGCGGCTAGCTTTGCCTTGTTTTCCGGCTTCAGAAGCGTTTCAACGGTTCCCTTAGGGAGCTTCGCGAATGCCTCGTCAGTCGGGGCAAACACAGTGAATGGACCAGGCCCCTTCACGGCGTCAACCAAATCAGCAGCCGTCAATGCTGCAGCAAGCGTCTTGAAGTTGCCTGCTCCTACAGCAGTGTCAACAATGTTCTTCTCGAACGCGGACGCCGTGGCTCCCGCCAAACTCAACGCCGCACCGCAAACCAATGCGAAAAACTTTTTCATTCCTAGTCCTACCTAAACTTAGTGACAGAAAGCCAACAGAATCCAAACGTCGAGCAACCCACTCGACGTGTAAACAACCTTTCGCTCGCGAGCGATGGAGTGTAGCGAGGCGTCAATATCGAACTTGAGAGGATCTGTGTAAAAATTTCTTTATCGTCCTAACTTGGTTCGTTTTTACACGCGGTTCGTGTTCGTGAAGTTTGCCAAAAGCTAGGCAGTCGGGAACAATAACCCATCGAATAGGTAGTCGATCTCGATCCGTGCCTTGTACGGCAAGGTTTGTTTTGAAGTTTTTTTAGGTGCAGAAGGGTGCGATGGCAGTGGAGATAAAAGCGTTCATCATCGGAGCAGCTGGCGGTATCGGACTCGCCGTTTGCGAACACATTGCCGCGGTGGGGGGGAAAGCCTTCGTCGTAGGTAGGAACCAAGACAAGATTCGTGCTGTAGGGGAGAAGTACGGCTGGTCTTGGGGAGTGGTGGATGCTGGCGACTGGGACCAGATAGATCGCGCTATGGCTGTTGCTGATGAAACGTTGGGAGGTATCAATGGTGCAGTCAATCTGGCTGGTTCGGTGCTGCTCAAACCGATGCACTTGACAAGCCGAGCCGATTGGGACGCGACCATCGCTACCAACCTGACCTCCGCCGCCGGGTTGGTCCGCGCTGCCGCTCCTCGAATGTTCTCCGCGGGTGGCTCGATTGTTCTCATGAGCTCCGCTGCGGCCGGGATCGGACTACCGAACCATGAAGCGATCGCCGCGTGCAAAGCCGGAATTGAAGGGTTGGCACGATCCGCCGCCGCTACCTATGCGGCAAAACAAATTCGCGTCAATGCGGTAGCTCCCGGTCTGGTGCAGACACCGATGACCGAGCGGGTTTGGAATCATCCTCGCAGTGCCGAGATCTCCTTAGCTATGCATCCCATGGGAAGATTCGGTCAACCCGAAGACATCGCCCGTGCGGTCTGCTGGCTTCTAGACCCTTCGCAATCTTGGATCACAGGTCAGACGATTGGAGTCGATGGTGGCCTAGGCCGTCTAAAAAGTACTCCCGCGCGTCCTACGTGAACGAGAGTACTCCCCTTTAGCTGGGTTTTTTTGAACGAAGTTTTTGCGGACTGAAGCATTGGCAATCTACCTCGATAACAACGCGACCACACTGATCGACCCGCGAGTCGCCCGACATATGGGTTCGCTCTACGAAGCGCGGTTGGCAAACCCGAGCAGCCAACATTCCGCAGGGCGACAAGCTCGCCAAGTGATAGAACGGGCACGCGAAGATTTGCTGGTGGCTTGCGGCGGCAACACCATCGGCGTGGCGAGCGATCAAGTTCTGTTTACAAGCGGGGGGACGGAATCGAACAACATGGCGATCTTCGGCTTTGCTGCTATGCGACCCGGAAGCATCGTTGTCTCAGCGATCGAGCATTCGAGTGTCCTGGGAGCCGCTCAGTATTTGGAGACGCAAGGACGGTCTGTTCGC
>CAYXFO010000256.1:0-6697 GCA_964464255.1 uncultured Pirellula sp. | reverse complement strand
GGATCGCCAGGGTAATGATTTGCTTGCAAATCGCACAATAGGTGGGTGGCACGTAAAAAGCTTGGTGCTGGATCGGGAAAAATCGCCTCAGGGATAGCGGGTGATGTTTCCAAGCGTCTGCGACGAAAGAGAGCAGCGATTGAAAGCTCGGGGTTTTGCTTATTTTCGGATCGCCAGGGTAATGATTTGCTTGCAAATCGCACAATAGGTGGGTGGCACGTAAAAAGAGCGATTGAAGACATGGTCAGCCAATAGCCTGGACTTTTCTATCGGGAAACGATTGAGTTTCGACGAAAAAAAGTTATTCTCCTGCGATCCATCAATCCTTATTCAAAGACCCATCGCCGCGGATGTTCAATGTCTGACGATTCTATCAATCCCTATGCAGCCTACACCGTCCACGAACCGCTCGACATTCCGCAAACAAATGGAATTTTCCAACAGGGGAAATGGCTGATTGTGCACAAGCAGGCGGTGCTGCCCAACCGCTGCGTCAAGAGCAATGAGCCGACCAGCGATCGCCTACGACGCAAGTTGATGTGGCATCCTCCGTTGATCTATCTTCTCATATTGCTCCATGTTTTGATTTATGTGATCGTAGCGTTGATTGTTCGCAAAACAGCCACTTTTGATGTTCCTCTTGCCAAGCGATACAAGACAGCCCGAATCAAGTGGGCCGTCACCGCCTGGTCAATCTTTCTGGTCAGTCTCGGGCTTTTCATCCTGGGGCTTGCGACGGTAGACCGAGGAGGGGCCCTCTCAGTAATCAGTTTGGTGCAATTTCCGTTCGGGATTTTGATTCCAGCACTGATCGGCATTTATGGATGTCGCATGGTCTACGCAAAGAAGATCGATGACCAGTACGCTTGGATCGGTGGCACCTGCGATGAGTTTCGAAACTCGTTTCCCGAATGGAAAAGCATATAGGTGGGTTGCGCCAATCGCTTATCGCGACGAAAAACCTCGCATCGCAAATACCGCCGAAAATAGACAGATTCGCTCCCAACCGTCTCGAAGCCCGTGGCAATGCGAGCCAACGGCTTTTTTCTATCCTCGATTCCTAGTACGACCGCGTGCGAAATGAATCCAATGAAAAACGGAGGGGAGAGTCACCATTGAGCCACGATGGTCAAAACTTGACCTAAACAGAACGCAACCACCAATGGAATATGAGCCAGTGCTAATAGTCGGTACGCATGAATGAGGTTCTTTCGCTCGAGTTTCCAGAAGATGTCGTTGGTCCTCTTGTAACGAGTACGGAAGAGAGAAAAATTTGTTCGACGTTGAAGTTTTCTCCTAATCTGAACGTGCAAAGCGCACCAGCGAATTCCGTACGTGCCGATCCACCAGAGCATCACCATCGGATAAATAATGGAACAGTAAAGTACGAGCGGCACCAATTGGCAAACAAGAAACAAAAGAATAGATGTCTTGATCACTTACCTAAATCCATGGGTGCAACCATATGGAAAATGCTCGATCTGCTTTGATGAGCAAACTCCCTGTTCAGTGTCCGCAAGGAATCCTTTGGGTGGTCGATGTTTTCGACAATGAAAAGATTCGGTTCAGTCACCTAACGGATCTTTACATGAAACCTCCGAACCGTCAATTCACAGAATTTTAAGACGGCGAGCGGCTGTGCGATTTATTGATCGGCGATCTCCACGCCGTGTGCGTGGATCGCGATGATTTTTTTCCCATTGGACAGAACGTCACCGACCCGGACCACACGATCTCCGAGAAGGGCCGATGCGCCTTGCGGAGTCTGGAAAACAGCGCGAACCTGCATGATATCAGAAGCTCGCTCCACCTGTTCCGCACCGGCAGTTGGCGATTGCTCTTCCGCAAGCCCTTCGGCGGTTTGAATTTGCTCTATCTGCTTAAGCGTTTTGTAGGGTTGCAGGAGTGCGATCTCTTCAAGTTCGAACTCCGGCCAAACCGCCGGTTTCCGCATCGATACCAAGGTGTTTTTTTTGTTCGGGGCAACCGGTTCAGATTCGGGTTCCTTGGAGGAATCGCTGATCAAGATAAATCCCAAAGCTCCCGCGAGAGCGGGAATGAGAATCAGCTTGAGTTTTGGCAATGTACCTAACATCGATTATCTCCCGGATGGAATGCGATTGCTTTGGACCGAACACTCGGTGCGATCGACCGAAACCAGAGCACTCTCTCCCCATTGAGGTTCAAAAAGAATTCCGACCTCCAATTCGATGCGACTACTGGATTTTGATTCCGATGGCGCAACCCAATGAACTTTCCTAAGTTGTATCAAGAACGGAAATTCATCGAGTTGGCGAGCAAACGCGAAGAGTCCTGTGTAGGATCCTTCCATGCTCAATTGAAAGGATCGGACTTGACACTTCAGTTCGGCTGTATTGATCACTTGGCTTCCGACCGGGCGAAAGTCGAGCAACTTGCAATCGCACGCAGTGAGAATCCTCTCCAACTCCTTCAGGATATCCGAGTCGATTAGGCGACTGGGTACTCGGTCTCGCAGGGCGCGAAAGGATACTGAGGTGACTTCGCGGTTCTGCATTGCCTCGGCCAACTGTTCCTCGATTTTGGTCGCTTGGAGCAGAGTCTGTTGATCCTGATCAATGGCTTCCTCCATCTCAACACGCCATGCCTGGATCGAAGTGTGGAACCGCCACCCTGCATACCCTAGGGCAAAGAGCACAAGCAGCCCCGATACATGCACCAGCCATCGAAGCCGTCGCAACAACGGATAAGAGAGTTGCCATTTACTCAACACAAACGCACTCCAACTCGAACTCATCCACAGGTTGCTCCGCCACCACGGAATCTCTGGTGGACTTCAGCATAACCTTTTGAAACACTCCGAAGTTCTCTAACCTTTGAATGACTTCAGCCACCGAGGGATTGGCCTCCGTATATCCACGGGCAAGTATTTGGGTCGAGAAGAGATCGCTAGTAGGTTCTTTTGTGGACGCACTCTTGCTTGAGGGATCGGTCAATCTAGCGTCGCTTTGGATGGTCACTGCAAAGTCCTGCAACGCGATGAGCGAACCCCTCGACTGAAATGTCTTTCCGAAAATCCCGAGCAAAGCTGGTATTCGATTGGTAGGCAAAACGATCTGAATACGTTGGCTACGTCGTTTGAGATCCGCTGTGATAGACTGGAGTTGCCGCGTCTTGGTTTCTTTCATCCGCAATGGTCCGACTTCGGCGTGGATCTGCTCGGATTTTTCATGCAACTGGTGAGCTTTCCATCCAAGCGGTGCACAGACTGCGATCAACGTCAGCCCCCACAACGCAATGATCAAGCACCAGTTCTTGGTGGACCGAATCAGACGGCTGCGAGCGATCAATTCTGGAGGGAGCAAATTGACGTGCATTACAAGGGCTCCCACGCAAGTGCGGACAGACCCGCAGCGACAGCATAAAGACTGATGGGTGAGGCCAAGCAAACGCCATTTCCCAGCGGAATGCTCCAGGTCTCGGCCGGCAACTCCAACAATTGCTCAAATTGTTGGGAAACGTTCGGCAGGACCGAGCCGCTCCCGCAGAGTATGATCCCGGTCGGTTCATTACCGAATGGCTCTGATCGAATGTATTCGAGCGTACGATAAATTTCAGAAGCCAACGACTGTACGAAACGGAGTTGATACTCGTAGACGATCTCTCTCAACTCTGCGGATTGCTGGCTTGCCTCCGTAGCATTCCGAGAAGCCTTGATGATGACACAGTTGACATCGGCTGGACGGATCGAAAATTCATTTCCGAGCGGCAACAGAACGTTGTCGAAACCATGCTCGTTCAAAATACGCGTGATGATCGGCTGTCCATTCTGAACCTGAGTGAGCGTTGTACACGCATCGCCGATATGAACGACGAGACACGAGTGATCCGATCCCGACAGAAATATTTGAGCCGCTCTTGCGAGGGCACATGGCAAGGCGTCGAGTATTTCGGGCGTATAGCCTGCTTCAGTAACCTTCTCCCCAAGCCACATAGAAAATTCCTGTGCGACCGAGACGACCGCCGCGCTCTGTTTGCGATTCTGCGACTTGCGATTGGTCCCCAACTCCCAAGCCTTGACCAGACTGAATTGAAGGTCCTGGCCGAGTTCTTTCTCTAGTTCGCTCTGAACGGCTAAGTCGATCTCAGAGGATTCCTTGACATCGACTTCCACCTCGCGGTAGTCGATCGTTCCGTCGCCGAGTGTGAGCGCGGTAGCGGATTGGCTGAAAAGCGATCTTGCACGCTTGGCTTGATCGATCATGCTCGCGAACAACTCCCTCGCGTCTCGTTCTGAACCGCCATCGAAACCAACGCTGGCTGACGGACTGTTGTCAGCTTCCGTCGCCGTCCAGGCCGACTCCAGCGAATACCTACTGCCCGATTTTTCGATTTGTGCCAAGTGGATTGCGTTTCGGCTAATATCCATCCCCACCCAACCTAAGCGTGGGTTTTTGATCAGTCCGGTCAATGCGCGAAGGGGTGCGGAAATCATGATGGGAAAACTTAGTTCTCAATCCGCAAACAGACCCAATCCAATGGTGGCAAAGCGATGATGGGTGCTATGAGGCGGTCGTTATGTCCAGCATAGGCAGCACAATCGACATCACAACGGTTCCAACGACGCCCCCCAGGGTGATGATCATCGCCGGTTCGAGCAACTTGACGAACCAACGGAGTTTCTGTTCCCCTTCGTTTTCGAAGTATTCGCCGATCGTCTGAAGCACAAAAGCGATCTTCGCGGAACGTTCGGCCGTCTCGAGCATGTGACCGGCGCCGACGGGAAAAAAGGAAACCGCAGCCACGGTTGGACCGATCCCTCTACCTTCGAGAATCTCTTGCTCCATTTTCTGGAACATATTCCGATAGTAGATATTCCGGGTCGCTCGTTGAGTTAATCGGACTGTCTCGAGAATAGGCACCCCATTTTCGATCATGGTTCCCATCAATCGGAAGATTCGACCGGCCATCAAGGGACGAGTTGCGCGCCGAAGACCGACCGCATTGAGCACCAAGTAATCGACCATGTATCGCCACTGAGGCAAACGCCGCGCGTACGCGATTATTCCGATGAACGCCCCGATAATGGCCAGGATCAGCATCCAATGACTTTGCAGTGTTGTGCCGATCGTCAACAGGAACGATGTTAAGGGGGGAACGGGACGTTCCATGTCCTGAAACACCTTCGCAAACTGGGGCAAGACGAAGAAGAACATCGATGAGACGACCGAAGCGGTGATGAACATCAAAACCGCAGGATACGTTAGCATCGACAACACATTGCTTTTGAGTTGCTGATCTTTCTGGAGCAGTGCGGTCATGCGCTCGATGACTTCCACTAGTTTTCCGGAATTTTCTCCGGCATCGATGACTGCGACCATGGATACATCGAAGACTCGAGGATGCTTGGCCATTGCCGCAGAGAGAGACATTCCTTCCTCGACATCGCGATGAATGGTTTGCAGAACTTCGCGAAGGGTAGGATGGCTGCACTGGCTGGCGACCACCTGAAACGCGCCAGCCAAATCGTCTCCCGATTGCAGCATGATCGACAACTGAGAGAGCGATACCACAAGATCGCTGTGCTTCACCCGCTTTTTCAGCAGCGAAGCCAAGATCGTCCAGGCGTCTGGTTGGGAATCGGACTCTCGAACGATGGGTTTCTTCGCCACCTCGATCGTCGGCTTACTCGGGTTGGTCGAAAGAGGTGCGATATTCGATACGGTCATGCCCGCGAGTCGCAGTGCGCTGCGGGCCGACATCGCCGATGCCCCTTCGATGGTCCCTTGGACCATAGCTCCTTGTTTGTTTTTCGCTTGATACTGGAATTTCATTTTCGTTCAAGCCCCGTCCGTTACTCGTCGCAGTAAGCGACTTCGATGACTTCTTCAATCGTTGTCCGTCCGGCCTCTGCTAAGAAAATCCCTTCGTCCATCAGCAGACTACGACCTTGCTTCCGATGGTGGGATCTCAGTTCGTCCGAAGTGCTGTTTCGAATGATCATTTCGCGGACGCTTCGATCGAGAGTGAATACTTCGTAGATACCGGTTCGCCCCCGATATCCTGTATCGAAGCATTCGCGGCAACCTTGCCCGCGATGGAATTGCTTGCGTCGATCCCCGGAGTATCGAATGGCATCGAGTTGCCCTGCTTCCGGATAATATGCGATATCGCAAGCGGGACAGATCGTCCGGACCAAGCGTTGCGCAATGACACCGAGGAGGGCTGCCGCGATCTTGAAGGGCTCGACCCCCATGTCTCTCAATCGGGTAACTGCTCCGAAGCTGTCGTTGGTGTGTAGGGTGCTGAGTACGAGGTGACCTGTCAATGCGGCTTGAATCGCGATCGATGCTGTTTCCGCATCTCGGATTTCACCCACCATGATGACGTCCGGGTCCTGACGCAAAATCGAACGGAGCGCATCGTTGAACTGCATCGACTTGGTGTTGCTGACCTGGACTTGGTTGATCTGATCCAGTTGATATTCGACCGGATCTTCGACGGTAACGATATTGCGTTGCACCGATTTGATCAGTTCAACCGCCGAGTAGAGCGTAGTTGTTTTGCCGCTTCCTGTAGGTCCGGTGGTCAACAGCAGGCCGTACGGCCGCTTCAAAAGCTCTTTGATTGCTGTGAGAGCCTCGTCGCGCATCCCGAGCTTGTCGAGATAAAACGTCACGTTCTTTTTGTCGAGCACACGCATCACCACTTTCTCACC
>CAYXFO010000255.1:0-6765 GCA_964464255.1 uncultured Pirellula sp. | reverse complement strand
GTGCGGAACATGAAGTATCGTGGCCAATGGCCGAAAACTCTCCCGCCGGTCGCGGAACAATTCCTCGCTAAACCCTAATTCAAAATCTTTCAACGAACTTTTTCTCTTCCCTCGGATTCCACTTCATGACCATCGATGAATCACTTCGCCAGCAACTCGATCAGTTCCGACACGACTTCCATAATCTGAGGGCCGAAGTCTCCAAAGTGATCGTCGGCCAACAAGAGATCCTCGACGACACCCTGATCGCGCTCATCGCTGGCGGACACGTGCTGCTAGAGGGAGTTCCGGGACTGGGGAAAACGCTCACGGTCCGAACGCTCGCCGAAGCGATCGCCTTAAAATTCCATCGGATCCAATTCACTCCCGACTTGATGCCCGCCGATTTGATCGGAACTCAAGTCATCGCCGAAGGAAACGACGGTCGCAAGTTCTTCGAGTTCCAAAAAGGCCCGATCTTCGCCAACGTCCTTCTGGCGGACGAGATCAATCGCGCCACCCCGAAGACGCAGTCGGCGCTGCTCGAAGCCATGCAAGAGCATTCGGTCACCGTCGCTGGCACAACGCATAAACTCTCCGAACCCTTCTTCGTCATGGCAACACAGAACCCGCTCGAGATGGAAGGGACGTACCCGCTCCCCGAAGCCCAACTCGATCGCTTCTTCTGCAAGCTGCTGGTCAAGTACCCCACGATGAACGACCTGGAAGTGATCTTGGATCGAACGACGGAGAACACCAAGAGCAACGCATCGCCGGTGATCACTGGCGAACGGATTCTTGAGATGTCGCATCTGGCTCGCCAGATTCCGATCGCGCCCGAGATCCGTCGCTACGGAATCGCGATCGTCATGGCAACCCATCCGGACCAATCCCTTGCGACCGCTGCGACGAAGAAGTATGTGCGCTACGGCTCGAGTCCGCGCGGTCTACAAGCGCTGATTCTGGGTGCCAAAATCCGCGCGATCCTCGATTCCCGATACCACGTGGCGCGCGAAGACCTCCGATTCATGGCGAAGCCTGTGCTGCGTCACCGCATGATCCTCAACTTTGAAGGGCAGGCCGAAGGAATGACATCCGACGAAGTGATCGAACAGATCCTCGCGACCTTGTCCGACTCCGCGATCGCCGCTTAATCGGATACTGCCACGTATGCTTTTTCCACCGGACTTCCTGACGAAGCTCGAGTATCTCTCGATCATGTCCAAGCGTGTCTTTCGAGGCTCGCTCTTGGCCCAGCGCCGCACGATGCAGCTCGGGTCTGGGATCGAGTTCTCGGATCACCGCGAGTACGCGACCGGCGATGACCTGCGCTATCTCGATTGGAATGTCTACGCGCGGCATGGCGATCTGCTATTGAAACGATTTCAGGAGGAACAAGATCTTCACGTCTACCTGATGGTCGACTGCTCGCGGAGCATGGGGTTCGGTGATCCACCCAAATTCGATTTGGCCCGCCAGTTGACCGCAGCTCTGGCCTATATCGCGCTGGCCGACTTGGACCGCATCGCGGTGGTGGCCTATGCAAACGACATCATCTCGGAGTTCCCAGTTACGCGCGGCAAGGCCCGCATCCTGGCCTTGATGAAGTATCTGGAGTCCCTGTCGACCGTCGGCACCGATACGAATCTATCGAAAGCTGTCCAAGGCCTGCTGCATCGGGGAACTCGCAACGGTCTGGTCGTCGTCCTGAGCGATCTGTTCGATCAGAACGGTTTTGCTCGAGGGTTCGACCAGCTTCGCTCGCGACGCTTCGAAGCCCATGTCCTGCAATTGCATGATCCCAAGGAAGCCGACCCCAAACTGCTCGGAGATGCCGAACTGGAAGATGTTGAGAACGGATCGATCCGCATGGTGACGATCAACGAACGGATGCTCCGTCGCTACAAGCAGTTGTTCACCGATCATCAAACGTCGGTTCAAGATTATTGCCGGAGGTATGGACTCAGCTGCACGCAATCTCCATCGGTCGTTCCGTTTGATGAGTTGGTCATGACCATGATGCGTTCCGCGGCGATAGGGAGCTGAGACATGACACTCGGAACGCCGCTCGCACTGCTGTTGGCCTTGATCGCAATCCCGATCGTGATTTTCTATATCTTGAAGGTCCGATTGCGACGGGTACCTGTCTCGACGAATTTGTTTTGGAACCAGATCTTCGAGGAAAAGCCTCCCAAGTCCCTTTGGCAGAATCTACGCTATTGGCTCTCGCTCCTGGCTCAATTGCTGATCCTCGCCTTGCTCGTCCTCGCGATCGCCGATCCAATCCTATCGTGGCAATCGAAAGGGGCACGGCGCATGGTTCTCATCATGGATGTCTCCGCCAGCATGAAAGCCACGGACGTCACACCATCGCGATTCGTAAGCGCCAAACAAGCTGCCCAGCGGGTCCTCGATGGAGTTCGCGAACAAGATCAAGTCGCCCTACTCACCGCCGGAACTCGACCCGAAGTGATCCTCGGTATGGGGAATCACGTTCCCTCCTTGCGACGAGCCATCGACGACCTTGCACCGGTGGATACCACGGCGAATATCGAATCAGCGGTCGCCCTGGCCAAGCAACTGATCGGTGACTCTGCCAACGGACTAAGTCCCAACGGACAGGGGCCCAACGGTCAAGTCATCGTATTTAGCGATGGCGCCGATCGTGACGCCACGAACCCAGCAAGCGAAGCAAAACCAGCCATCGCGGTGGAGTATCGCATGTTCGGGACACGAGCCTCCAACGTCGGCATCACGCAATTCCAAACACGGCGCAGCATGGTCGATGCCCTTGGGTACGAGTTACTGGTCGAAGTCCACAATGCATCGGATGAGCCGATCCAGTGCCGACTAGAGATCGAGCTCGAGCAACGGCCGGTTGATATTCTGCCTCTGAAACTGCAACCCAACGAAACATGGGCTCGCACGTTAGAGAAGACCTCGCTGGAAGGAGGTGTACTGAAAGCATCGTTGTCGAAGTTCGAGAACGACCAATCGGAAGACCGCACAAAGAACAACAAGCTCAATGTCGACGATGTCGCATGGGCGATCCTGCCCGATCGGGTCATCCAACCCGTGCTGATCGTTTCTCCAGGAAATCTCTTTCTGCAAAAAGTCTTCGAAGCCAACCCGCTTGTTCGGGTGACGGTTCAAAAGGAGATTCCGACGACTTGGCCGGACAATACGGTTATCGTTCTTCACAAGCTCATCCCTGACCCGCTGCCCCCCAACCCGTTATTCATCATCGACCCCGATAGCAATTCGAGTCTGTTTCGAGTCGATGGTCTCATCGACAGTCCCCTCGTGACCGACCAAGACAAGAATTCGCCGCTGATGACGCATGTGCGATTGGATAACGTCACGTTCCCGAATACGAAGAAGCTGACCTTCCTGACCGATACCGCCAAGCCCATCGCATCGTCGGTGGGAGGAGAAGCGATCTTTACGACACTGTTGCATGGAGACAAGAAAGCGATTGTCCTCGGAGTGAATCTCGAAGAGAGCGACCTCGCGTTTCGCACCGTGTTTCCGATTTTGTCAAGCAATGCCATCGCATGGTTCACCAACCAAAGCGGCGAATTGAGCCTGGCAATTTCCGGTGGTGAAACTGCCACACTAAGCGAATCATCACGAGAGACATTAGGACAAGAAGATCTATGGTTGATTTCTCCGAGCCAGCAAGTCAAACGTCAGACCGGTCGCACCGTCGGGCCGTTGAATGAGACTGGTCTTTGGGAGCTCTACCGGATGAAGAACAAGGAGATTCCGACATTGGAACCGTTGCGAGCTTCCGGAGGATTGCTGGAACGTTACGCAGTGAATCTTGAGAGTGCTCAAGAGACCGATCTTCGAAGCACCGAGGAAGCGGTCCCTGAGTCGATCGAAACCGCGATCGCTTCGTGGTTCTCGTATCCGCCTTGGTATTATCTCGCCTTGTTGATCGGCTTGCTCTTGGTTGTGGAGTGGGGGATGTATCAACGGAGGGTGCTCGCATGATGGCCTCTGTTATCCCGTTCGAGTTCACGCGACCTTGGCTATTGCTGCTGATTATCCCAGCGATCCTGCTGGTGGTCTATTATTTTCGTGTCAGCCTGACCGACTTCTCGAAGGCCCAGCGTCGTTTGTCGCTGCTCTCGCGGTCGATCATGCTCGCGTCGGTAGTTCTTGCTATTGCGGGCCTTCATTGGTTAAGGACAACGCAAGAGCCATTTTTCGTAGTCCTCAGCGACGAGAGCCAGAGCATCAGCGACGAAGGTTCGGCGGCGGCCAAGTCGTTTGTCGAGTCGCTTCGCGACCAACCCGGTTCCCATCGCGTCGCGGTTCTGCCGTTTGCATCGAAGCCTGGTCCAGTCGTCGATGCAAAAACATGGCTCGCTCCGAAAACCGAGAAAGTTCCGGGCGCGAACGGAACCACTTCACCGCCATCCTCCGATCCAACGCAATCAAACTACCGACGAGACACCGACATTGCTGCGGCATTTCAAGCGGCATCGGGGTACATGCCTCCCGGTTACGTTCCGCATATCGTTATGCTCTCCGACGGCAACGAGACAATCGGTGACGCGCTGTCGGTAGCAGGCCAAAGCCGCATCCCGATCTCGACGGTTCCGCTCCCAACGCCGACCGCTCCCGAAGTTCAGGTCGCAGAGGTGAATGCGCCTGCCGAAGTGCGCGAGGGAGAGCCCTTCATGGTCGAGGTCGTGATCCAATCGAACCATGACGATGAAGGACTGGTCGAAGTTTACCGAGGAGACCACAAAGTACTCAGCGAACGCAAGAAGATCCAAAAGGGGGAAAATCGATTCCGTTTTCAGCAGTCGGTGGATCGCGAGCGATTGGCGGTGTTCCAAGCACGCATCTCGGAACTGGCCAGCGATACGCTCCTCGACAACAACACGACTGCAGGGTTGGTCTATGCATCCGGTAAACCTCGAGTTCTCATCATCGAAAGCGATCCGAGTCTGATTCGCGAGTTTGCGTATGCTCTCGAAGACGAGGGGATTCAGGTCGATGTGCGACCTCCGCAAGGGATGCCCGATACGCTCGCGGATCTTCAAAACTATGAGACGCTGATCCTGTCCAACGTACCTGCCACGGCGCTTACGCAGCAGCAAATGCAGTTGGCACGAACCTGGGTGCAAGAACTCAGCGGCGGCTTCATTATGCTCGGAGGGGAGCAATCGTTTGGTTTAGGAGGTTACTACAAGTCGACGCTTGAAGAGATTTTGCCGGTTCGAAGCGACTTTGAAAAAGAGAAAGAGAAGCCGTCGCTCGGAATGGTGCTCGTCATCGACCGATCGGGTTCGATGTCCGGTGATCGTATCGAGATGGCCAAGTCGGCGGCCCGCGCTGCCGTGGAGTTGCTTGGCAAGAACGATCAGGTAGGAGTCTTGGCCTTCGATCATGAAACCTATGTTGTCAGCGATATGCAGAGCGCGAATAACAAAGCCAAGATCAGCGACGATATCGCTCGGGTCGAGTCGGCGGGGGGAACCGATATGTACCCAGCGATGGAGCAAGCATTTGAGATCTTGTCGCGCACACAGACTCGGCTCAAGCACGCCATCTTTTTGACCGATGGCATTTCCAATCCAGGTGACTTCGAAGGGATCGCCCAACAGATGGCGTCCGCGAAGATGACCGTCTCGACGGTCGCCGTAGGGGACGGATCCGACACGAACATGCTCGAACAAATTGCCAAGATCGGCAAAGGGCGATATTACTTCACCTCCGATCCGACGCAAGTACCGCAGATCTTCGCCAAAGAGACCGTCACGGCCAGCAAGTCGGCCATCGACGAGCAACCGTTTATTCCCCAAGTGATACGTACTACGTATGCACTCTCCGATATCGACATGGAGACTGCACCGTTTCTGTTGGGTTACGTCATGACCCGTCCGAAACCAACTTGTGAAGTGATTCTCGCGACGGAAAAGGGAGACCCACTGTTGGCATGGTGGCGGTATGGGCTTGGCATGTCGGTCGCTTTTACGTCGGATGCCAAGTCGCGTTGGGCCGCAGAGTGGATGACTTGGCCTGGCTACGGCAAATTCTGGACCCAAGTCGTACGCCAGACGATGCGCAAAAGCGATGGTCGAGGCATTTCGATCGCGGTCGATCGCATGGGGAACGATTCTCATTGGTCGATCGATGCCGCGAACGAGCTAGGGAGTTTCCTCAATCAAGCGGATGTTGAATTGAGTGTGATCGGCCCGCTGATGAAGCGAGAGACGAAGAAGATATTGCAAGCGGCACCGGGCCGATACATCAGCGATATCCAAGTTCAGGATCCCGGTGCCTATCACGTTGACATCGCGATCAAAGAAAACGGCAAAGTGAAGTACCGGCAATCGCGAGGCATTATCCGAGGTTACAGTGACGAGCTGCGCATTCGTCCGACCAACGAGGAGTGGTTGAGTGAGGTCGCGAGAGCATCGGGAGGTCGATTCAAGGCCGATGCGAAGGAATTACTCCAAGGAGATGGCCGAACCGCCCAGCGTCCCCAACCTTTGTGGCCATGGCTGCTGGCACTGGCCTGTGCCATGCTCATCTTCGACGTAGCGCTGAGGCGATTGACTTTTTTCTAAAGCCACCGAGCAGTTTATCTGCGGTTGGGTCTTCATATGGCGATCATCGGAGCCGACTTGGGTGGCACGCCCAAACCCCTACGACGGACTGGGACGTCGACTGGGAAGTCCGTCGTGCCAAATCGCAACGTTATCGCGGTGATGAAGATTTTTGGCAATTGCCGTGAGGACATCCCATTTTACGAGCCACTTGCAATAT
>CAYXFO010000254.1:0-6805 GCA_964464255.1 uncultured Pirellula sp. | reverse complement strand
GACAGGCATCAAGCCGTCGTTGAGTTCGCCGGTCCAGAGGAGCAGATTCATCCCGTACTTCATAAGGAAACTCCAATCGTTGGTCGAGGATCGAAGGGAAAGGATCGATGTGTTCCGTTGGGTCGATGAAGCCCAATGGGAAGGAAATAGTATATTCCTAAACTTCCCTCGTGGGATGGCTGATTTCCCTACGCTGCTTTTTTGTTGGCTGGATCGGACTGGTTGAGTTTATTGTAGAGGGTTTTGAGACTGATCCCCAATTCCTCGGCGGCTGCTGGCTTGTTGCCGTTGTGTCGATTCACCGCTTCCTGAACGGCCAGAACCTCCAATTCCCGAAGGCTCATGGGGGTCGATACCAGAGGAGACGGGCTGCTGCCGGATCGAACTTCTTTGCGGAGGCGTCGATCGACGAAATGGCGAGGCAGATGATCGGGCAGGATCGGCGGATGTTCGCACAGTATGGTTGCATGCTCAATCACATTCGCCAGTTCGCGGACGTTGCCGGGCCAAGGGTGTTGCATCAAGGCCGCAACGGTTTCTTCGGAGAAGAGTGTTTGGATCTGCGAATGCTCAGGCCGATGCCGAAGATACATATGGCGGGCCAGTGGCATGACATCCTCGAGCCGTTCTCGAAGCGGAGGGACATGAATCTCAAACGTGTTGATTCGGAACAGAAGGTCTTCACGGAAACGACCACCCTCAACCATGGCTTCCAAGTCGCGGTGCGTCGCGCAGATGACTCGCGTATCGACTCGAAGCGTTTCGTTGTCACCAACGCGGCGAATGTCGCCACTCTCCAAAACGCGAAGCAACTTGGCTTGCATCGCGAGGGGCAACTCTCCAATCTCATCGAGGAAGATTGTGCCGCCATTAGCGACTTCGAACAGTCCATTGCGCTGCATATCGGCACCGGTGAAGGCACCTTTCTTGTGACCGAACAGTTCGCTTTCGATGAGGTGTTCCGGAAGGGCACCGCAGTTGATCGCGATGAAAGGTTGATTGCGACGAAGGCTCTGCTCATGCACCGAACGGGCGACGAGTTCTTTGCCGCATCCGGTTTCGCCGCGGATCAAAACGGTGCTTTGTGTCGGAGCGACTTTGGCGATGAGTTTGGCGACCATTTTCATAGGCTGTGAGGCCCCGACCAGTTGGGGTGCCTTGGGTTCCTTGCCCCGTTCCGCGCGCTCCATGCTCGCGGTTTTGCGCTTGAGCGATCGACGCTGGGCAACGCGGCCGAGAAGCGAATGAAGGTCCGATAGTCGGCAAGGCTTGCTCAAGTAATCGACCACCCCGAATCGAAGGGCCGCGACCGCCGACTCCAACGACTGTTTACCCGTCAGGACAATCGCCTCGGTTGAGGGCGATAGCGTGAGAGCCCTTTCGATGACTTGAATACCGTTCATGCCCGGCATATCGAGGTCGACGATCAAACAGTCGAAGGATTCCCGTTCGAGCGCAGCGATTGCAGTGTAGCCATCGGGGCATACGGTGACACGATATCCCAGAAGCGGTAGTTCGATCCGCATCAATTCCTGCAACGATACCTCATCGTCGGCAAACAGAATCGATAATGGGTCATGCTGCGGTGAGCTTTTGGTGCTTGTCATACGATGCGTTGTTGGAGGGTTGGGAAGGTATAGTGACTTCAAAGGATGAACCCTTTCCAGGTCCATCGCTCCGCGGCGTGATCCGGCCGCCATGATCGGTGATAATGCGATTGGTGATCGACAGGCCCAATCCGGTCCCGCGGCCATCTCGGCGTTGCGTGAAGAATGGAACGAAAAGGCGTTTGAGCACTTCCTCGCTCATGCCGCAGCCATTGTCCTCGATCGTTATTCGGACTGCGCTAGGGTGCGCGTGCAAGGCGATTTTGACACACCCGTCCCCCGATTCCGGATCGAGTGATTCGAGCGCATTGGTCAACAAGTTGAGTACGACCTGTTTCATCTCCTGCGGACTGGCCCAAGCGATCATCGGTTCGGAAGGGACTCGAAACTCGATTCTCTGACGCCGATAGGCGCTCAGATGCCTAACCATGTCGACTACATCGGAAACGATCTCTGACATGTTGATCGATTGCCGCTGCTGAATGTTTCCTAGTCGCGAAAAATCGAGGAGCCGCTCCGTGATCCCCTTGCAACGAAACGCTTCGTCTTGAATTCGTCGCAGATAAGTTCTCAATGTCCCGACATCGATACCTGCCGAGATGGTATCTCCCGATGCGGCGGTGGAATCCGAGGAATCGTTCGCCGATGGATGGAGGATCATGTGCAATCTGGCCTCGAGAGCCTCGGCACTCCACGCGATGGAAGCAAGGGGATTGTTGATCTCGTGGGCCACTCCGGCTGCCAAAAATCCAACACTGGCCAACTGCTCGTTGCGAATCACTTCTTCGGATCGCTGACGGACTTGTTCCTCAAGATCGCGTTCGATCGCCAGAAAGCTCTGAACTCCATGGTTGATGGCGCGAGCCAACTCCGCGATTTCATCCGATTGCGAAGCGGGAATCTGAACGTGGAAATCGCCGTCGGCGACTCGTCGAGCGCCTTCGAGCAGTTCCTTGAACGGTCGGACCACGGAAATCCGCGCATACATGATCAAACCGACCAGCAGGATGCCAGACAGTAGAGCGCTGCTCCAAGTCATCACGATCCATGTGCGATAACGCATGCGGACTTCGTCACGAAAGCTGACCATTCGATTGGTCAGAAGGATCGGGAGTTGATGGGCCAGATCCGATAACTCACGCAAGTCCTGCAACTGTTCCGATCTCGCCTTGGGATGAAACGTATCATCGTTCTGTTGCCAGCGCCACGAGACTTCGTTGAGCAACTGACTGATCTGCGATGCCTGTCCTAACTCCTCGCTCCGATCGGATAGAAACTGCTCGGCCGCATGAGTGTTCTCAAGCCGGGATTTGTAGCCAGCGAGAACTTCCCGCACTTGTTGAACATGTTTCAGGAAATTATCCTGCGAGGGATCGTTCGTCGTACCCGCCGATATCTGGAACAATTCTTGAGTCGGTAACGGTTGATTCTCGAAGTCGATCCGGAGTTCATCGATCGCGCGGGTTAACTCCGAAGTGATCGGAATTTCGGCTGCTCGAACGCTCAATGAAGCGGCCAGCTCTTTGTAGGCATAGACACCTCGAAAGCTGCTGTAACCCAGCACGGCAATGACCATCCCTAGGACGATCATCGTCATCTGCAGCTTCTTGCGAATGGTCCAGCGAGCAAACATGGATCGGTCCAAATGATTGAATCTCACTCATCGAGCCTCAAGCAGATCGATGCACACGCATGTTTCGTCGCACGTGCACTTCGATTGCTTCGTTGGCTTCGACACTTTGTCCGAGACTGTACTCGGGCACGGCATCTAAAATCAACATCGATCGAAATGCATTCAAAACCGAGATCTAGCGAAACAGCGGACCTTCCCAAGGAACGCCGCGATAAGCGGTATTCGGAGGAGTGTTGCCAGGAGCGACCTGAACCGGTGTGACGGCTTGCGGCAACCCTTGACTGTACTGAACCAAGTTAATGATCTGATAACCAGCGCTGTGAGGAAGATCGTAGCCCGTAACTTGATTGGGATCGAGGGAATTGACGGCATACTTGCCGACAGTGATGTCGATCTCGGTCGGGGGGTCCAGCGCCGGAACCAGTTGGATCACCACGCGATGCGGAAGGGACATCCCAATCGAGGGATAGTACTCGTGATCAAGTTGATTCGCGGTCGCCACCAAGCGTCCCGATGGATCCCGCAAAACCAATTGGCGCGTGTAACCGAACTTGGGATCGACGACCACGGTGCGGGTATAGGTTCCGGTCGGAGATGGAGCCAGAGTACTGATTTCCATCATCCCATCAGGTCGTTCGATCGGGGCTCCCATCAACTGCTGGGGATCGACCGAGATCACTCCCAGAGCTTCAACGATCCAGAGGGGGGAAACGGGGAGAATGCGGCGTTGGGACTGGGCATCGAACTCGGTGTGGCGAGCGACATACAGCTGTGGATTCATCCCATCGCGGACCGCCATCCAGAACCATTCATCGTTGCTGCCGACATCGAAGTTGTTTCCCATCATTCGGGAAATCCCACCCGAGACGCGGAATCGTCGTTCCCGTTGCCAAACCAATGTTGCATCGAGGTTGCGAATCTTGTTCGGATTCACTGTCACGAAGTTCGACTGCAGCGATTGGATGTTTCGTGAGCGATTCAAGACCTCGAGAATCTGTTCGGATGATGGTGTGCTGGTGAAAACGGGTTTTGGTTGGAACTCGGGTATGTTTCGCTTAGGCACACACGTCGCGCCCGAGGTCGCGAAGAACAGCGTCAGGATCGCGAGCCACCCAACGCTTTGTCGGGCCAAGGGATAGTTATGAATCGTTGGGTTTTGGTCAGGATCTACGTTGGACACAGGCTCCTCAATCTTCGCAGAATAGGAGCTGGGTCAATTGATCTTGATAGATGTCGCAGTCTTCGAGCGGAGGTTCACATAACGGGATATGGAACTCCCGATCGGTGGGGGCATGAACCAAGTGAAGCATGCTTTCGGCGGGAATGACTCCAGTGAATTCGGACTCGTGGAGTTGGAGTGGCTTGGCAGCTTCGGAGAGAGGCATGGCGGGTTCACTCAAGATTCGGCGACGAACCAGCAGGAGGGCTAGCATTGTAGCCAAGACAGGCTGTGTCCCTTCCATCAAGAGTGTTTCCAGCGTGGAGAGTAAGACATGGGTAGGAGCGGGTTTCGCAGGGCTCCTGCGTTCCTCGGGGGCTCGGCTCTGCCACCAGCCGATCGCTCCCTCGGGGGGCCCGTTCCACGCATCTGCACACAGATCGATTCGGCGCAGCTCGCCACTGCGAACCATCACGGCCGAGTAATAAGATTCACCCGGAAGGAATGGTCGATCGGTCTGTTGGCAACGACGTTGACTCCGTTGGATGCTATATTCTTGCATCGTTTATCCATACAAAATCCTCCCTCTCAGCGGAATAGCATTCCCTCAACGATCGATGTCCGAACCTGTTTATGACAACCCCCTGATCTCCCGGTACGCATCTCGGGAAATGGCACAACTCTTTGCAACCGAGCACCGAATCCGGCTGTGGCGCCAGCTATGGATCGTCCTGGCTGAAACGGAACAGGAACTCGGTCTGCGGATCACCGAAGCTCAAATCGATCAATTGAAAGCATTTCGCGACGACTTGAATCTCGATGTAGCCAACGCCTATGAGCGGGAACTGAGGCATGATGTGATGGCTCAGGTGCATGCCTACGGCGATCAGTGTCCGGATGCTCGCGGGATCATTCATTTGGGTGCGACCAGTTGCTACGTGACCGACAACTCCGATTTGATGATGATGCGAGATGCGCTTCGGATGGTCCATCGGCGATTGTTGAACTGTCTGAGAACGATGGGGGAATTTGCGCGTCGGCATGCTCAACTGCCCTGTTTGGCCTACACGCATTTACAACCTGCCCAGCCGACCACGGTAGGGAAGCGGATGACGCTTTGGATGTACGACCTGGTGTTGGACGCGCACGAAGTCGAGCATCGCTTGCAATCCCTGAAAGCCCGAAGTGCCAAGGGGACGACAGGCACGCAGGCCAGCTTTCTGCAGTTGTTCCATGGCGATCATGAGCGTGTTCGCGAATTGGAACGCCGTGTGGCGCGCAAGATCGGATTCGGTGAATCCTATGCTGTGACCGGACAAACCTATTCGCGAAAAGTGGATGCATTCCTGCTGGACACCTTGGCGGGTATTGCGGTCACGGTTCACAAGCTAGCTACCGATCTTCGGATCCTGGCACACAAAAAAGAAATCGAAGAACCCTTCGAGGCGCAGCAGATTGGATCTTCCGCGATGGCTTACAAGCGGAACCCGATGCGATGCGAGCGGATCTGTTCTCTGGCTCGATTCGTGATGAGTTTGCAATCGAGTCCGTCGATGACGGCAGCGACCCAATGGATGGAACGGACTCTCGACGATAGCGCCAATCGCCGATTGGTCATCCCGCAAGCATTTCTCGCGATCGACGCATGTTTGGTGCTGCTACAGAATGTCGCGCAAGGCTTGGTGGTCTATCCCAAGACCATCGAGAGGAATTTGCGGGAGGAGCTGCCATTCATGGCTACCGAGTCGCTGCTGATGGCCGGTGTGGCTGCCGGGGGAGATCGACAGCATTTGCACGAAGTGATTCGGGTTCATAGCCAAGCGGCTGCCAATCGTGTCAAACAGGAAGGGTTGCCCAACGACCTGCTCGAGCGATTGGCCGGTGATCCAGCGTTTGCCAACGTCTCGGTATCCGACGTCTTGGCTCCGGAGCAATACGTAGGCCGAGCACCGGAACAGGTCCGAGAGTTCCTCGAAGAAGTTGTCTCGCCGCTTCTGTTAAAGAGCATGCAAGGCCAATCGGATACCGAACTCTCAGCCGATGTTCGCGTCTGAGTTTTGTGGCTCGATGATCTACTCGCTATCTGCGTGCGACTTGCCCATGGTTCGCCACGAACTCCTCCCCCGACATGTTCTTTAGATCGCGGCTGTTGGAAAGGGATTCGATTCGGACTTTTTGGTCTAGGTAGTTCATGATGGCGACTCGCACATCGACCGGCAGAATCGATAGTTTGTAGGTTGGATACGAAACGCCGGGTTGATGCATGATGGTTTCTAACCAGTTGGTAGGAAGTTCCGGTTCATAGATATCAAGTTTGGCTCCGAGTTTATGAAAAGGTGTGGGGAATGCGCGATGTTTGATCTCCCAGGCATGGGTATCGACCATCGTTAGAAGATCGCCATGTTG
>CAYXFO010000253.1:0-6806 GCA_964464255.1 uncultured Pirellula sp. | reverse complement strand
CATGAGCAGCAGCGCTCACTTTCCCCTTTGGCCCACCGCATCGCAGCCCGCTCGCTTACAAGCAGATGCGGTTCGTTGGGCGGAGGTCGATTTCGAGAAAGCAGCCCGCGAGTGGGAGAGGGTTCGCGATACCCTCCTGGAAGTCTTTGGCAAATAACGTCGAGCCGCCTCTCCGTTTTCGGAACCAGGGGTTGAAACGTCCTAGTCCTTCTTATCCTTAAGGACCGGACTCTTATCATCCTTGGATTCCGAGGTAGCCTCGGCTTTGATCACCTTGGGAAGTTCCTTGTTCTTTGGTACGAACCGGACGGAGATACTGTTCACACAATGTCGAGTGTTCTTAGCTGTTAGCATCTCACCGTTGAACACGTGCCCCAGGTGCCCGCCGCAATTGTTGCACATGATTTCGATTCGGTAACCATCGGCGTCGACTTTGCGTTTGACGGCGTCCTTGATTTCATCATCGAATGCAGGCCATCCGCAGCCGCTATGGAATTTGTGATTGGATTCATAGAGTGGCGCGTTGCAGCGTTTGCAAATGTATGTTCCATCGGCAAAGTAATCGGTGTAGCGACCAGTGAAAGCATACTCGGTCCCCTTGTTGAGGATCACCCAGCGTTCGTCCGCGCTCAACTTGTTGTACTCCGGTTCGTTCTTCATTTTCTTCACCTTGGAGTTATTCGATTGCTTTGCGGCAGCAGGCACTTTGGCCGTCTCCTTGTCCCCTTCGGCAGGTTTTGACGAGCCAGTGTTCTTTTTGGACTCTGACCCTTGAGTGTCCGACGGCGGCGCCGCAGCAAACATCCAGTATGAGCCAATACCCAGCAGAAACATCAAGGCCAAAGCGAATGACCCGGGGCCAGCAGCATGTCGAAATCGCATAGCTACCTCACAGCGTACTCTTTAAGACGAAACAGGGGGTGGGAAGACGACAAACAAGTTTAGAGCTATTATAGGCTCCCAGACAAGAGAAAAGGACCGTCCCGTTTTGTTTCTCCAGCGACCTGATGGGTTTTGCCTGCATATTGTGGTTGATCGATGAAATACGCCGTTTGCAACGAGCTTTTCGAAGGTGAAGACACGCTAACCTGCTTGCGACTGGCCCACAGCTTGGGTTACACCGGCCTGGAAGTCGCCCCCTTCACGCTCGGACCAACCGCCTCCCAAATACCCGCTGAGCGTCGCGCAGAGTATCGTCGCATGGTTTCTGACTGCGGGATGGAAATCATCGGACTGCATTGGCTTTTGGCAAAAACTGAGGGTTTTCACCTGACTACGAACGATGCACCGGTCCGTCATCGCACTGCAGACTATCTGAAGGAGTTGGTTGCCCTGACCCACGACCTAGGTGGCTCGGTCATGGTTCTGGGCTCCCCTGCCCAGCGGAATTTCCCCGCGAGCATGACCCATGACCAAGCGATGGCCAACGCAGCGGATGTTCTGCGAAAAGTTCTACCCGACTTGGAATCGGCCCGCGTCCGATTGGCGATCGAACCGCTGGGGCCAGGCGAAGGGAATTTTCTCAATCATGCCTCCCAAGCCCGCTCGCTGATCGATGCGATCGCGAGTCCTTGGGTCCAACTCCATCTGGACGTCAAGGCGATGAGCAGCGAAGGGATCCCGATCGATCAGATCATTCGAGACAATGCCCCTTGGATGATTCACTTCCATGCCAATGATCCAAATCGGCTTGGTCCCGGCATGGGGGATGTGGATCAGCGACCGATCTTCCGCGCTCTTCGAGAGATCGACTACCGCGGTTGGATCAGCGTCGAGGTCTTCGACTATTCCCCAGGCATAGAGACGATCCTGCGCGAGAGCATGCAATGCATGCAGCGATGCCAAGCTGATGCTCAATAGTCAACTTGCTCATCGCGTGCGAGCGTTCCCTTGGATCGCCATCGGAGCGCTCATTCTGGTCAATGTCCTGTGGGGTATTTCGTTTCCGGTCGTCAAGGCGCTCAATGCGATGACCGATTCTCACTTTGGAATCGACATCGACGCGGCCGAGCATTCGATTCACTTTCGATTGCTCGCTTCGACCTGGATGTTGGCGACGCGTTTCACCCTGGCATTAGTACTTTTGTGCGCAGTGGGATTTCGCCTGGTCGCGCAGACGACGCGTCAGGAATGGCGAGCAGGGTCGATCATCGGGCTATTGTTCTTCAGCGGCATGGTCCTTCAAGTGATCGGACTGGCAATTATCCCAGCATCGCGGAGCGGGTTTCTCACCAGTCTTACCACGGTCTTTACTCCGATGCTCGGGGTGATGGTCTTTCGCATCTTCCCATCGAAATGGATGGTGCTTGGAGCGATTCTGGCGCTGCTGGGTGTCGTAGTGCTCACCGGATTGATTGTCTTCGACGAAACGGGGATTCACCTTGCCCAGGACGCGGCGGAGCGTTGGACTTGGGGGGATAACGTGACGACGATCGCATCGATATTCTTTGCATTCCAAGTTCTCTTGCTCGATTACTATGGCAAGCGAATGCGTTCTGTTGCCTTGACCAGTGGAATGTTTGCGACCACGGCAGGATTGAGCTGGATCCTGTTCTCGGCCATGTTGGCGATGCACTGGGTTGAGATGCCCGGAGGATCGATGATGCATGCCTCGGACTGGTTGCAACTGACCAGCAGCCGAGGTTATGGCTTCAGCCTTCTGATCCTCGCATCTCTCTGTTCAGTGATTTCATTCGGCTTGATGAATCGATTCCAGCCGCATGTGTCAGCATCGCAGGCGGCCGTGATCTATTCGCTGGAACCGGTGTTTGCATCGACCTGGGCTTTGTTCCTGCCAGGCTGGCTGTCGCGATGGACAGGCATGAACCATGCAAATGAAGTCTGGACATGGAGCCTCATCGCAGGGGGGGCGATGATTCTCATCGCAAACATCTTTGCTCTCTACCCAGCGAAAACCGATCAGGAAGTTACTTGACGAGATCTTCGGAAGAAATCGTCGCTGCTTCGCTCATCGTCATTTCTTTCATTTTGACTGGCAAGCCGAACTCCTCCACGGACTCCGCCTTCATGGAGAGTGAGGACTCCATCTTCATGGAGGGCGAATCATTAGCCCCCATCATGTAGAAGGATTCTCCGTTCGTCGCCATCAACACACATACGCCGGCCGACAAGTCTCCATCGTCGATCAAGGAATCGAGTTTTTTGAGAAGACTGTAATCGACATCGCTCGAGGACTTGAAACGGATCGCGATTCCCGGTGAATCACCCGACGCGCCGCCAGGACCATTCCAATCCCATTGACCACCTAATTGGGTCGCGTTCTTGAAGATCTGATTCGACAGATACGGTTCGAGCTCGGGCGGAACAACCCCATGTTCAACCTCCGCAGGCCACTGGCCCGTCATCGCATGTACCGTATTGGCGATCCCGTTGATGCGCCGCGCCATTTCCCCTACCGACACGACACGCGTTTGATCCAAGCGGCTGAAGACGCGCACCAAAACGACCGCTATGATTCCGATAATGGCAACACAAACCACCAATTCCACAAGCGAAAAGCCGTGAGAGAGCTTCTTGGCGGTGGGGCGTGAACTCGGACGCATGGCAATGGTCGACTCGGGCAGGACACGATGCATCAAGGGAAAAGATCTTCGGTGATCGCTACGGCGAGCCTACGTCATCCACGGAGGAGATTCTCAATGCTGCCCTCGAGTCGTGAGAAGACTCAATAAGAAATCCACACCCGTGAAACATACAAACCTTACGACCTGCACAATCGAACCACCTATTTCAACATCCCATTCAGCATGTTGACATACTGCATGAAGACCATGAAGATCACTGCGATGATCATCGCGGCGATGAGGAACCAAATCACAAACCCGGCAGCGATCGCCAACTGCTTGAGGGCCAGCTGAGCTTTCTCGCGATACACCACCGCCATGCGTTCGAGCGATTCGCTATCGCTGCCGCTCAACTCGCCGACCTCGACGGCTTGAATGAAATCATCTGGCAAAACACCAGGAGCTGCCAGGGACTCCGCGAGAGAGTTTCCCCGCTCGATCTCCTGCATCGTCGCGGGCAAACCGGACATGTAGTAATAATTTCCGGTACTCAACAGCCCGTCGCGAACACTCCGTTTCGCATCGACACCCGCACCGAGCATCATCGATAGGGTCATGGACAGGCGAGCCATCGCAGATTGAGTAAAGACCGGACCGATCACAGGCACATTTCTGATCAGCGGGACCAGGGTGTTGTGGCAATTAAACCAGTTTCTCCATATCCCAAACGCAATGGTTCCTATGACCATTCCGATTCCAAGAACGATGGAAAGGAAGATCAGGACTCCGGTTCCTCCGCGCAAGCCAATTCCGGTCAAGTCGAAGGGTTTGTCGTTGGAAGAACCAGACTTGAAGAAACCATTGATGAAAATGAGCAAGCAGATAATCCCAATCGCCGCGACCAGTTGTATGACCGGTGTGGTAATCTGTGAGATGAAATCCTGCCGGGTCTTCTTGAGATCGAGATAGTACTCGGCCATGAATCGCAAAGTGCGATCGACTTGTCCGGAGAGTTCTCCCGCCTCGATCATTTTGAGAAGTAGCGGGGGAAAGAAATCTCCCTGCAGTCGCATGGCTTCCGAAAGCGAATGCCCGTTCCGAATACGCAGCGATGTATCTCGGCATACATCCTTGTACCGCTGCGAACCGACCTTCGCCTCGGTCTCGAGAATTCGGAGGATGTCCACTCCCGCATGGAGACCTGTGGCGGTCCGGTTGCAAAAGCTCTGAACCTCTTTCAGAGAAGCCCCGCCGAATATTCGTTCCAGCACGCGGCTATTCGAGTTGCCGCTTGAATCGACGAAGGAACTGCTTGATGAGGAACGATCGCTGCGCTCGGGTCGCTTCGGTGTCTCTTTGGGTTTGGAGGAAGCTGCGTCCCGAGCCATCGAAGGAACCTCAAATCAAAATCAACGTTGCACTCGGGCCGACCCCCCTTTGGCGAGCGTCTCCACTTCGGAAAGCTTCGCCATCGTGGTGTCCCCAGGAAAGGTTGTGATCAAAGCTCCATGCGCCCAACCCAGCCGCAACGATTGTTCTGCGCTCTTGCCGGTCAACATGCCATAGATCAGTCCCGAAGCGAATCCGTCACCCCCTCCGATCCGGTCGATCACATCCAGTTGCATGGTTGGGCTCACATACCTCTGGCCATCATACCATAGGACCGCCGCCCATTCATGCCGATTGGTTGATTTCACTTCTCGAAGCGTTGTAGCCACCATCTTGATGTTCGGGAATTTAGCCACGGCCCGCTCGATCATCTTGAAGAACGCGTCAGGATCGAGTTCGGACTTGTGTTCGACGTCTTGCCCTTCGATTCCGAGCCCTTTTTGGAGATCCTCTTCGTTGCCGACCAACATATCGACATGCCGCGCGATCTTGCCAATCATCTCTTGACCCTTGGCGGCTCCGCCGATTGTGGCCCACAGTTTCGCGCGATAATTCAAATCGAACGAAGTCACAGCCCCGTGTTCCTTGGCCGCCTGCATCCCTTCGACAATCAGTTCCGAAGTGGTGTTGGAGAGGGCGGCGAAAATGCCTCCTGAGTGAAACCATCGAACCCCGGCCGAGAAGATCCCCTTCCAATCGAAATCGCCGGGCTTGAGCATCCCCCCTGCCTCGTTGGCTCGGTTATAGAAGACCACCGGAGGTCGGACCCCTTGCCCGCGATCGCTGTAAACGGTCGCAATGTTTGGTCCTCGTACGCCATCGTGCTCAAAGAACTTGTAGAACGGCTTCACCCCCATCTCGCGAACACGCCCTTGGACCAACTCGCCGATGCCGTAGTCGACCATCGCAGTCGCGATCCCTGTCTTGAGACCGAAGCAGTCGGAAAGATTCGCCGCGACGTTGTACTCTCCTCCGGATACATGGATATCGAACGACCGTGCCTTGCGGAATGGAATGATGCCTGGGTCGAGCCGATGCACCAGAGCTCCAAGCGACAGCAGATCAAGTTCACACGCGTCGGTACGAATGGCAAGTTGCGCCATGGATCAATCCCTCCGAAAGTTAAGCAATGAGTCGGTAGATAGACAGTGAGAATAGTAGACAGTGAGAATAGTTGGAACGGATTATCAATCAAATGGTTGTCGAGGAGAAACCGCCATCGACAACGAGATTGTGGCCGGTCACAAAGGACGATGCAGTTGAGGAAGCCAGAAAGACCACGGCCCCCGATAACTCATGCGCGTAACCGAACCGCGCCATCGGCGTGTGGTTGATGATCTGCTCTCCACGAGGAGCAAGACTACCGTCTGCGTTGTAGAGCAGTCCCCGGTTTTGTTCGGCGGGAAAGAAGCCAGGACTGATGCAGTTGACCCGAATCCCTCGAGCTGCCCACTCGCGTGCCAGAAACTGGGTCAAGTTGATCACAGCCGCTTTCGCAGCGGAGTACGCGACGACTCTCGACAAAGGAATCATCCCCGACATCGATGCGACATTGATGATGCTCCCGGAGTTTCGCAACAGCATCGACTCGCCGAACACCTGGCATGGTAGGACGGTTCCACCGATCAGGTTCAAATCGAAGACATCCCCCCAAGCGGCCAACGACAAACTGCAGAAATCGTCACCCGGCTGCAGTGTTGCACCCGCCTGATTGCCCCCAGCGGCATTGACGAGAATATCAACAGGTCCCATCGCTCGCTCAATGTGCTCACGTGCATGGATCAGCGCATCGCGATCCAAGGCATCGGCCGACACAAAGACGGCTTCACCTCCCTCGCGTCGTATTTCTTCAGCTCGCTCCATCCCACGCTCCGCATTGCGGCCAACCACCGC
>CAYXFO010000252.1:0-6812 GCA_964464255.1 uncultured Pirellula sp. | reverse complement strand
ACATCAACTGTTTGTGTTCGGATCTGCGCAGCACTACAATGAGCACCGCTGAGTGCACGAGTTGCGTGCCACCCACCTAGTAAGGTGATAGATAGCAAATTGATTTTTGGTTGGCATGCATGGATCCGGCGATCCGCAATCAAAGCCGGCAAGGGACGGGGGACACACACCTGCGCGTTGCCTTGAGATTTGCTGGCATGAGGGTGCGTGAAACCGAAAGTGTGTGTCCCTCAAGGAGTCTCCAGCGTGGATTGTCCACGCGGGGCGATGATCCGAGATCCGATGCAGGGTGGCACGCTCGGAGGCTTTGCGACGGGCGTGGGATTCGATGAAGCACGCCACCATCCGATCATCATCCGACGGGGATAAACCCGCGTCTCGCATCTATAAGGTGGATGGCACGCAACTTGCCTTCACGCAACTTGCGCTCTTGTCACCACGACCGACTAGGAAGTCCGTCGTACGGGCAATCCAATTTGGCAAAAAATGAAGGGCGAAAAATGAAAGACTAAGACAGATCTATCTTTTAACCTCAATCTTTTGCCATTCGGTTTTCGACCGAGGCTCTTCTTTGCATGCGCCAGAGATCAAACCTGGAAATGCTTTCTATGTAGATGTTCTCGCAATCGCTGGCAAACTGCAGAGGGCGCAGTGCATGTCCCAAGATTATTTATGGCAATCCGGTTAGGGCAGAAAGATGGTTGGGCAGGAAGATAAGGACAAGAGACGGGGAGACAAGAGACGGGGGACACACACCTGCGCGTAAGAGCGAGAATTGCTGGCATGTGGGTGCGAGGAACCGAAAGTGTGTGTCCCTTCAGGAGTCCCTACACGACGACCGACTAGGAAGTCCGTCGTACAGATAAAACAGTCTGGCAAAAAATGCAGGGCGAAATAGGAAAGCTGAAGGTAGATCCATCTTTTGCCATTCGGTTTTCGACCGAGGCTCTTCTTTGCAATCGCCCGAGAACAAAACTAGAAATGCGTTCTGCAGAGATGTTCTTGCAATCGAAGTAAAACTAAGGGGACACAGTACATGTCCCAGAATTGCTCGCTTAGACGCGACGTTCGCGGAGCCGTACACCCTTGCCGGTTCGCTCGCGGAGGAAGTACAGTTTGGCGCGTCGTACGACCGAGCGTCGCTTGACTTCAATCTTCTCGATTTTGGGAGAGTGGAGCGGGAACTTTCGTTCGACTCCTTCGCCAGCCACAATACGGCGAACCACAAACATTTCCCTGGAGCCAGAGCCGCTGCGAGCGATTACGGTACCGCTGAAGATCTGGATCCGTTCCTTGTTCCCTTCCTGAATTTTCGTGTGCACATCGACCGTGTCGCCGATACCGAACTGGTCCACATTCGGCTTAAGGTAGGCACTTTCAACAGCTTGCAGGATTTGCTGGCTCATGATTCAACGAAAAAACGAGGGTAGCTTGCCCACGACGGGGCATTGGGAAGTTCCTTTACTTTCCGATATGTTGACCGATCGGGCGGTCTTTGCAAAGGCCAAAATTGGGAATTCGAGGTAGGAGATGCCCCAAAACCCCGGTGGATCTGCAGTGTCTGTATAATCCTTACGGCCTCGCGAGGTTGCTTGCATGCGTAGGGGATCGGATATGAGAATAATATGGGTTCTCGGCAAAAGGGCGCGGAAACGCCGTGAAAAAACTGACTCACCCACAGAACCACATTTCAACAGGAACCTGGACATGCTCCCGTACGGTTTCAGATGCCCAACCTTGATAAGGAGTGGCTTGGTCTTGATGGCTACGAGTGGTTGGTTCTGCATCTGCCTCCTTAATTCAGCACTGTTTGGCCAGGTGCCCTTAACGAACGACTCCAAAACGGGCTTGAGAGCCGGGGCTGCCGTCCAACGGATCGACCCAACCGAGTTCCCTGTCTGGGTCAGCGGTGGCATTGTTGCGGGCAAAGGTGAACGGGTCGTCGATCCGCTCTACTCGAGAGCTTTGGTGCTGGAGAACCGTGGCACCACGATCGCGCTCTGCGTTGTCGATAGCCTGGGAGTCCCTCTAGACATCTGTCAAAAGGCCAAAGAGCTGGTCCAGCAGCAGACAGGCATTCCTGTCGAGCGGATCATGATCAGTGCCACTCACACGCATTCCGCCCCAGCCGTCATGGGGGCGCATGGTACGCCAGCACAAGAAGACTACGCCGCAGCCCTTCCCGGTTGGATCGCCGAATCGATCGTTATGGCTCACTCGCGGTTGGTGCCTGCGAAGGTGGGCGCGACCGTTACGAACGCGGATCGATTTATTTACTGCCGGCATTGGATCATGGAGCCGGGTCATGCGAGCGGGCCATTGTTCCAAGGCCGCGCGAACAACATCGCCGTGATGAATCCAGGAAATGAAAATCCGTTCAAGATTCGTCAAACCGGCGAAGTCGACCGCACGATCCCGATTCTCTCGGTGCAGGATCTGGACGGTAGGCCGATGGCTATCCTTGCTTCGTTCTGCACCCATTACGCAGGCGCTCCAGCCCTATCGTCGGACTACTTCGGTGTAGTAGCCAATGAGTTGGCAGCAGCACTTCAACCAGAGTCTCCGGATCGTTTTGTCGGCATGATGGCCAACGCGACCAGCGGCGATGCCAATTGCATCGACTTCAGCCGACCCGCTAGACCATTCAACTACAAAGAAGTCGGCCAGTATGTTGCTGGGCGAATTCTCGAATCACTGCCGCGAATCGAGTATCGTCGCGATGTTGCTGTCGACAGCAGCTTTGCATGGTTGACCGCAACGATTCGCAAACCGAGTCCGGAGGAGGCGAAGGAAGCCGAAGCCTACGTCGCATCGCGCATGGGTGATCGATTGCCGAGCAATCTCGAAGAGAACTATGCTCGCGAAGCGGTTCTTCTCTCGCGAGGTCCGGATACGCGGCAATTACCTCTTCAAGCATTTTGCATCGGCGATTTCGGGATCGCTACTTTTCCGAACGAAACGTTTAATGCAAGCGGATTGTCGGTCCGTGCGAGAAGCCCCTTCCCGATCACCATGAACATCGGGCTGGCCAATGATCTAGCCGGCTATTTGCCAACCGCGAGCGAATTCGAGGTCGGAGGCTACACGACGTGGCGAGCTCGAACCAGTTGCCTCGCAGTCGATACCGAAGAAAAAGTAGTCGCCACGTTGCGAACTCTCGTCCAGGACCTCCATGCGGAACATCATCCACCGTTGGAACGCAAGACGGAACGCCAAAGCCCTATCCAGCACAACGGACCAAACTCGGTTGTACCAGCGAGCGATTCGCTTGAACTGTTCGAGCTCGAGGCATCTCAATCGATCTCCCTCGTCGCATGCGAACCCGCGATCGTCGATCCTGTCGCCATGCGGTTTGATGATCGAGGCGATTTGTGGGTGGTGGAAATGCGAGACTATCCCGATCGCAATCAAGACCAATGGCGAGGACGCATCCGAGTTCTGCGCGATGAGGATTTCGATGGCTTCTATGAAACTTCGCGCACGTTTGCCGATCACTTGGCCCACCCCACCGGCATTCAGTGGATCCCCGATGGCGTCTTGGCCACGGTGGGAGGCACGATGGTGAAGATCGTAGATACCGACCGCGATGGATTCGCCGACAAGAGCGAAGCGTTGCTGTCAGGATTCGCAGAGGAGAATACGCAGCTCCGGGCCAACGATCCTGAGTTCGGATTGGATGGCAATTTATATGTAGCCAATGGCTTAAGATCTTCTCGCATCGCAATCCCATCCTCGGAGGGTGGTTTGAGCCAGCCGATCGATATCGCCAACAGCGATGTGCGGATCGATTTGAAAACTGGTAAAGTGTCCCGCGTCTCCGGTCCATCGCAATTTGGGATCACGTGGGATCGTTACGGCAATCGTTATGGATGCAACAATCGCAATCCATGCGATGAAGTGCTGATGGAGATATCGGACGTTGAACGGAGTCCCTATGCAGGAATCGCTCCGATGGTGGGCTCAGTAGTGCCCGCTGGCGAGGCATCGCGCGTTCGTCCCTTGGTCGATGCTTGGACGACCTCGAATCTCCATGCGGGTCAATTCACCGCTGCATGTGGCGTCTTGATCTCGGACAGCTATCACTTGCCAGGCGCATCGCTCGGCAATGCATTGACATGCGAACCGACCGGCAGCCTTGTGCATCGCGTCGCCATCGGACGCGTTCAAGGGCGATCCCAAGTGGAGGAACCGGATCGAGGGCGGGAATGGCTCGCCAGTCGCGATCCCTGGTTTCGGCCAGTGTTCCTCGAGGAAGGGCCCGATGGCGCGATCTACATCGCCGATATGCACCGAGCGGTCATCGAACATCCGGATTGGGTGCCCGACGAACTAAAACGCCGCCCCGATGAACGATGGGGCGATACCGCAGGTCGCATCTATCGAGTTACAAACAACACGCGATCATCGATCGATCCGATTTTTCAAGAGCTTCGACAGCGACCGATGCGAGAGCGGTCCCCGGAGCAACTGGTCGCATGGCTTTCGCACCCGAATCATTGGGTGAGAAACATGGCTGCTCGAATCCTCGATGAGCGGGACGATCCGCAGCTAGTTGGGTTGCTGAATCACCACCTCGCGAATCACCACCTCGCGAATCGCCAGCCGATCCATCCCAATGGTTTGCTGCGAGCGGTTCATTTGCTGAATCGACGCGGAGCCTGGACCCATGATCACTTGCAGGCCATTCTCAGTCCCGACTCCACAGGAAGACGGATTCAGGATCCATCCCTGAGAGCCGCTCTGTGGAATACAGCAAAGTCACTGTCGGGAACATGGACGCCTGAACTGATCGATCTTGCCCAAACCGCGATCCGTTCGGGGCATCGCGAGGAGATGCTCTCCGCAACTTGGGTTGTATCGATCGCATATGGCCAGGAGCAACCGCTCCCCGAGTCGATCTTTCAAGCATGCGTAGAGCGAGCCACCGATCTAGCAGACGACCGCTACGTATGGACCGGTGTGGGTGCAGCATGCCGAGATCGCGGCTTGGACTTTTCTCTGGCGTGGGGTGCTCGATGCGAGGAACGAATCGGAGCGGTCCAATTGTGCAAGGATACCGACTGGGAGACTTGGTCGCGATCGCTGCGCATGGCTGCCGATCCGAGCCTTGAAAAATGGCAACTCGCTCGCGACTCATGGTGGGACAAAATGCAAAAGCATATGACCGCTCCCGCATCTGCCAACGAAGCCGACCGCCGCATTCGCGATGAGCCCTACAGCCGATATATGCTTGCGATGGCACAAGGGATCCTCGAATCCAAAGATCGCCATTGGCTGCTCCAAAAACCTGAGTTTTGGAAATGGCTCGCTACCGAATCCACTCGAGAGGATCGTACGATCTCTGTCCGAGAAGTCTGCACCTCGATGCTCGCGATGGCCCCCGATTCGAGTTCGGACTCGCTGGCGACTCTCCAGTCTATTCTTGAACAAGTCGATGCACCGAAGTTAGATTCGGACAAGCGATTGATGATGGCTGCTTTTCGTGCGTGGGCGAAGCGATCGGACCCGAAATTCTCGCAATGGGTCATCGACCATTATCGGCAAACGGGACCGGAGCTTCGTCAAGCGATGTGGAATGCGATGCGATCATCACCTGAGCGGGTCGCCCAAATCGTTCGAGCTATCGATGAGGAGCGACTGCCCGCGTCGATTTTTGATGCAGCCCAAATGCAGGCTCTGAAGGGGGCGGCACCTGCCGAAGTGCAAAGTATCATCGATCGGATTATCGATGCGCGAGTCGATCGCGATCGGCAGAAAGTGATCGATCGGTATGCGGCTACTCTTTCTGATTCCCACGATCGAGCGCGAGGCAAGGAGATTTTTGGAAAGTACTGCGCTCCATGCCATCGGGTCGATGCCGTCGGAGAATCGATCGGTCCCGAGATATCCGATACGCGAACGCAGAGTGCGATGCAGTTGTTGGTGGCGATCCTCGATCCGCACCGCGCTGTCGACCCGCGTTATGTTCAGACAATTGTCCGACTCGATGACGGAACCGTCCATGACGGATTGGTCGTGGAGGAATCCTCTCAGCATGTGGTGCTCCGAAATCAGCAATCCAAGTCACTGTCTATCCCAAAGGATTCCATCGATTCGATCCTTTCAACCGGCAAATCCCTCATGCCCGACGGGATGGAGGCTCAGATAGATCCAAAAGCCATGTGCGACTTGATCGGCTATCTCAAAAACTGGCGCTACACTTCGGAGACCTTACCGCTCTCCACCAATAATCGGTAACCAGCCCAAAACAAACAAGATTGTGACGTATCATGTTCGACAACGCACCCAAGCCTCTTTTGTTCTTGGTCATCGGGTTCGCGGTAGTGGTACTCTATCAGGCTGCCACGCAGGAACGGCAAATCGATGCCTCTGGAATTGCTAAGAGCGACCTGTGGTTCGAGCAGCAGATCTATTCGGAATCTCGTCCTGTTCTTGTCAAATTCGGCGCCGAATGGTGTGGGCCTTGCCGCTCGCTGGATGCGAATCTTGACGAAATTGAACCTTGGCTTCAGGATCATGTCAAAGTCGTTCGGGTCGATGTCGACCAACAACGAGCATTAGCCGGAGGTTTTGGTGTGACTTCGATTCCCCACAGTTTCATTCTCTACCGGGGCAAGATTGTCAGCGAGCGCAAAGGAAGCATGGCCACGGCTTCGCTGAAAACCTGGATTGTCCAATCAGCGGAAACGGCCTTCCGAACCCCCACCCCCTGAACCGCCCCTGCGGATTCGCAGTATTCTCCTAGAGTGATCCATCACAACCCGAAACGTAAGTGAGGGATGGACTTACGTCGCTCGCGACGTGTTCCCTCG
>CAYXFO010000251.1:0-6890 GCA_964464255.1 uncultured Pirellula sp. | reverse complement strand
CTAGCGGTGAACCTTGGCTTCCGGTCGCACAAGGCAACCGGGGAGCAAACAGCCAACCGAGGGCTCGCGCACGTTCGGCTAACAACTATCAACAACGATCAATAACAACTCTCTCCTTCGAGAGCTACTCGATCGGGGTTTCTTTGTCGCCGTTGCGCATGAACGGTTTGCGAGATTGCTTGCCAACCACCGGGTTCAGTGGCCGGACCCAAATGTTGCGGAATCGGACCGGGTCACCATGGTCCTGCAACATCAATGGCCCCTTGTCCGAATGCTTGTTGTACTTCGGCGGACGACTGAACGGCGTGTCACCTTTCAACTCGAAATGATTCAATGTCACAACGCCGTTGTGCAGTACCGTCATGTATGCGGGTGACTGAAGCGAACCGTCCTCTTGGAAGCGAGGTGCCGTCCACAATATGTCGTACGTGTTCCACTCACCGGGCTTACGCATCGCATTGACCATCGGAGGCGTCTGCTTGTAGATCGCACTGGCCTGTCCGTCGTGATAAGTTGCGTTGTCAAAGGAATCAAGCACTTGCAACTCGTAGATCCCCATCAAGAACACACCGCTGTTGCCTCGCCCTTGACCCGATCCCTTCGGCGGCGTGGGGGCGGACCATTCAATGTGCACCTGGCAGTCGCCGAACTCATCAGTACTGGTGATCGCTCCGCGACCGACTACCATCGCTCCGTCCTCGATCTTCCAGTTGCTGGCGTTCTTCCAATGCGAAAAATCTTTGCCGTCGAACAGAACGACCGCATCGGATGGCGGGGCTGCGTTGGTCGCACCCGGCGTTACCAAAGCCGGTGGTTGCCACTCGATCCCATTGAGATATTCCTGAGCATTCGCGGACGCGCCACTCAGTGCGGTCCATGCGACCCCGCACGCCAACATCCCACAACTCGACGGAACCCGCGATATCCACGAAGAGGAACGAAACCGTAATCGCATCTAAATGTGCTCCCAAATTCTCGAAGTCGTCTCTCACGAAACATAAAAAACTTGACGCTAAAAGCAAACGATCATGGTACTCGGTTCGCTCGGCGATAAAAGAGTCGAAGACCCGGCGAAAACGACTTGACGCCGTTTGGAAAAGAAAAGGGGGCAGCGGAAAGGACTTTTCTGGAGAAAATCAAGTACAATCAGGGGCGGAGTCGCAATGGTCGGGGCGGGCGGATATCCGCGTTGGAACGTTGGTAAACGATCGCAACGTCCCGTGCACTTCAACCCGGATGCTCGCGCATCTCGGCTGACAAAACCTCAACGACGCGGAGCGTCGTGCCACTATTTGAATACTGCTCTTCGCTGAAGCCTAAGTTCTAAAGCCTCCCCTAACATCCCTCAAACCTCCTCCCACAATGAACCTTTCCTTTCCAACGAAACCAGCCCGTTCGCCTCGCTCCTTGAATCCGTGTCGCTCGATGGTTTGGATGATGCTCGTGGCTGCTTGCTCGGGGGTGGTGCTTAGCGACATGAGTTTCGGCCAGGATGCGAAGGCTGGTGCTGCGGCGACGGGATCTGCTGCGGCAACGTCCGCATGGGTGCAACCTGGCGATCGGGTGGTGTTTATCGGAAGCGGATGGGTGGAACGGATGCATCACCATCCGTGGCTTGAGACGATGTTGACTCTGCAAGTGCCCGGCGTGACCTTCCGCAATATCGGCTGGAGTGGCGATACGGTTTTCGGCGACGCCCGCGCTGTATTCGGATCGCGGGCTGATGGCTACCAACGCTTGAACCGCGACATGGACTACGCGGCTCCGAAATTGGCGATTCTCTGTTACGGGGAAAACGAAGCCTTCGGCAACGATCAAGAACGAACGGCATTCATCGATGGGTACCGGAAACTGGTCCAAGACCTGCGGCGACATGAGTGCCGCACTGTACTGGTTATCCCCCGCTTGAAAGAAGCCGCAGGGCCGGAATATCCCAACCCATCTCGCTACAACCGCAACCTCGCCTCACTCGCGGAAAACATTCGCGCACTGGCGAAGGAATCCCAGTGTGGTTTGGTCGACCTGGAGCGATTTGCACTCAACGAACGGTTCACCACCGACGGTGTTGGATGGAGCGATGACGGGTATCGCCAAAGCGCTCGCGAGATCATGAAGCAACTCGGTTTCCCATCGCTCGCAATCGATAAGCTTGCGGAATCTAACTCCACTGCGAACACGGAACTGCAGCAATTGATTCGGGCTAAGAACGAATGGTTCTTCCACCGATATCGACCTCAGAATGAAACGTATCTGTTCTTGTTCCGCAAACATGAACAAGGGAACAATGCGGTCGAAGTCGATCAGATGGAACGCCACGTTGCCGAAGGGGAACAAGCGATCGCGGCATGGCTTGCGAAATACAATGCCGCTCCAAAAAGCTAGTGCTCGCGCCGGATTAGAAAGGTCATTCCATGATTCATCGGGTATCTACATCAACAGCCAAGTGGCTCCGAATCGCGACATTGGCGGGCGCGACCTTGGCATGCATTCATGCGAGAGCGTTCGCCGAGGATTCGCTATGCACGGAAAAGTCGCTGCCGATCCGATGGCAGATCGAACCGCTGGCTCTCGATGCCAATGAAGGGTGCGCGATCGGCGACATGGACGGAAACGGGACGCTGGATATCGTGGCGGGCCGCTCTTGGTACGCAAGCCCGAACTTTACGCCGCGTCCACTGCGGATCATCGAAGATTGGAACGGCTACGTGCAGAGCAACGGCGACTTCCTGCTCGATGTCAATCGCGATGGTCGGCTCGATGTCGTCGCAGGTTCCTTTATTCCAACCGAACTGGCTTGGTATGAGAACCCCGGACCGGAAGGCCTGCGGCTAGGGCATACTTGGACCAAACACGTTTGGGGCGATACACAAGCATCCGAAAACGAAGCGCACTTGATGATCGATGTCGACCGCGACGGGATCCTCGATTGGGTCGTCAATAGCTGGAACGCCAAGAACCCGATGACGGTGTGGCGCTTGGTCGACAACGGCAATCGAGACGGCAAGTCTGCATCGTACAGCCTCGAAAAGCATGTGATCGGAAAAGCTGGCAACCAACACGGGATGGGGGTTGGGGATATCAATGGTGATGGTCGACCCGATGTCTTATGCGGCCATGGTTGGTACGAACAACCAGAGAAGTGTTGGGAGACGGATTGGACGTTCCATGCGAACTGGAATATCCAAGGGAGTATTCCGATGCTGGTCGTCGACCTCGATCGCGATGGCAAGAACGATGTGATCGTCGGCCAAGGACACAACTATGGCTTGTACTGGTGGCGGACAACCGGAATCGCTCCCGACGGATCCATCCAATACGAAGAAAAGGTCATCGACAAATCCTTCTCGCAACCGCATGCGTTGGCGATGGCGGATCTCGATGGCGATGGTCGGGACGAGCTGATCACCGGCAAGCGTTACTATGCACACAACGGCGGCGATCCGGGCGGGCAGGACATGCCTGAGATCCATGCCTATTCCTTTGTCGATGGAAAATTCACCAAGTCGCCGATCGAGCGAGGGCATGTCGGGATCGGTCTGCAGATCGCGACCGGCGACCTCGACGGAGATGGCCGTATCGATATTGCTGTGGCTGGCAAGAGCGGCACCTATGCACTGCTGAACCGAGCCCCATGAGCACGGCTGTCCACGAAACTTCGAAGAAGATCATTACGAATGTCGAACGCTGCATCGTCGGCAAACGCAAGCAGTTGATCCTGTCGTTGGTTTCGTGGTTCTCCGGTGGCCACATTTTGCTCGAGGATGTGCCGGGGGTTGCCAAAACGATGTTGGCACGCGCGTTGGCTGCGAGTGTCGGCGGGCGATTCAAACGGGTGCAGTGCACTCCCGATCTGCTACCTGGCGATATCACCGGCACCTCGATCTTCAATCAAAAGACGAGCGAGTTCGAGTTTCGGCCGGGACCGGTGTTTGCGAATATCCTGCTGGCTGACGAAATCAATCGCACGACACCGCGCGCCCAATCGGCGTTGCTCGAGGCGATGGCCGAAGCGAGCGTCACAGTCGATGGCAAGACGCATGTGTTACCCCCTCCGTTTCTGGTGATTGCGACCCAAAATCCCATCGATCATGAAGGAACGTTCCCGCTCCCCGAGGCCCAACTCGATCGCTTTTTCATGAAGTTCACCTTGGGGTATCCTTCGATGGAAGAGGAACTGCGGATGATCCAGTTGCTGGAGACCGAGCATCCGATTCAGAGTCTCGGACCTGTGGTGACGATCCAGGAGATGCTCGATACGCAAGAGATGGTCAAACGCGTTTATGTCGATCCCAAGGTTCGGCAGTACATACTGCAAATGGTGCATGAGACGCGCGGGCATTCCGATCTATCGCTCGGTGGCGGACCGCGAGCTACCATCGCCCTGTTTCGCGCATCGCAAGCGATGGCCGCTATTCGAGGCCGAGCGTTTGTTCAACCCGATGATGTCAAACGGATCGTCGGACCGGTCCTGGCGCATCGATTGATCCTGAGACCTGAAAGCCGTCTGCGTCGACAGACCTCGGAACAAATCCTCGATGCGATCGTCGCGGAGATTGCGGTTCCTACCCTGGAAGAACCGGCGCGGTGAGCGATGGCCATCATACCGATCGTCGCGGTGCTATTGATCTTTGGGATGCTGACCGGCACGAGTTTGTTTTCGCTCGGGGCCAGCACGTTTCTGATCGCGGTCGAAATCTCGCGGCATCTCTCCAAGGGGTGGGCCGAATCGGTATCGGTTGAACGCCAAGAACATCCGACGGAAATCCAAGTCGGCGAGTCGTTCACCGTAGGCTTACAGATCAAGAATGCCAGCGGCTACTGGATTCCATGGATGATCATCGAGGATCGATTGCCTCGCGTTGCGATCAAGGCGCCGCCAGCAGCGCTGGAAATTTTAGGCAAGGCGATTCGATTGCAGTCCTTTGCATCGCGGCAGAATGGGCTTTTGACGTATACGATTCGGAGCAAGCGACGCGGATATTTTCAACTGGGCCCCACGATCCTCGAGACCGGCGACTTGCTCGGACTGCATCGCAGCTATCGGGTCGTCAACCAACCTCGCTACATCACCGTGCTGCCGCGCATTGTGCCGATGGAAGGGCTCGAGATCGCGAGCCGTCGCCCCATGGGGGAAATGCGTTTGCAGGATCGAGGCATGGAAGATCCGACGCTGATGGCTGGCATCCGCCAATATCAAGCGGGGGATCCTATCAATCGCGTCCACTGGAGAGCAACCGCGCGGACTGGAGTATTGCACACACGCATCTTTCAGCCGACCTGTTTGCAAGGGGCGATGCTGCTGGTCGATCTGCATGAGGCATCGAATCCGAAGCATCACGAACCTGTACGATCGGATCTAGCAGTGACCGCAGCGGCATCGATCGCACATATGCTCTACATGATGGGGCAACCTTTTGGATTGATCAGCAACGGCCGCGATGCGGCGGATCGCGTGCGGGCAGTCTCGTCGCAAGGAACGTATGCCGACCATAGCGAGGCGGTGAAGAATATCGACATGCGTGCCAAAAGTGAACGGTTGCGGCCGGTGGTGCTGCAATCCAATCGCGGACCAGAGCATTTCGCTGAACTGCATCGCATGCTCGCTCGGCTCGAACGGACCGATGGATTGACGTTGCCGCAACTGATTTCGGAGACCGAGAGCCGACTGCCGAGGATGCTGTCGGTTTTGGCGATCGTGCAACAGGTTGACGAAGCATGCGGGTTGTCGTTGTCGATGCTGCGTCGCCGCGGCTATGCCGTGACCGTGATCGTCAACCAATTCTCGGAGGAGTACATGGAGAGTGCTGCGAGATTGGCAGCGCATCATTTGCCGACGTTGCCGCTTTATGATGAGCAAGCGATCACGGTGCTGTCGCGAAGATGGCTGCTCGAAGGTGCAGCCCAATAAAAAAAGCTGCCCGCACCGGGCAGCTTCCCAAGATCCATACCTATGCCGCGATGGGTTAGTCGTCGTTTTGGACGATTTCGCCACCCGCAATCGAGGCAATCGCCTTAAGATAATTCATGTCGGCGTTGTAGCTGATCGTTCGTATCGATCCATCGGTCATCACACCATTCCAACCAGGAGCGTGAGCACTTCCAAAGTCGTGGCAGGACGTGCAACTGTCGGGGATGTCGGAGTGGCTCCCACGAGCAATAAAACGAACGTAGGAATTGGTAACACCATAGTACTCGGGCAATCCAGCGATGGGCGAACGATCACCGTAGTCGGTTCCCAACTTGTAACGAATAGAGCTCATCGCTTTCTCGCCGATAAACAACGTCTTACTGGTTCCGTCAGTAACCGACTTTATGCTCGTTCTGCTGCCGAGAGCCCACATCCCTGGAAACTCGAGATCAACTCCCGCGTTGTTGGGGTCCACACTCAGTGCAGCACCGCCATTCATCGCGTAGTCGGTTCGGGCCCCAAAAGAACCATACTTGTCTGCAAAGGGAGCCAAGAGGGGGTAGGCTTTTGCATCTCGACGACTTGGGCAGTAGTACGAAGAGACAACTGCTTCAACAAACTTCTGATCGACCTGAGCAACCGGTGTTGCTCCCGGAGTTGTGTCGCACATTCGATTCAAGTTGATCGCCAGTTGCTCTTGCTCCATGAACGGCAGGATCTGAACCATCCAAGGTACACCGCGTTGGTTCGTTCGTGCGCTTGCTCCAACGTAATTGACTGCCAACGGGGCGTGTTCACCCGCATAACCAGGGAACCGCTTGAAAGCAGACTCATAATTGTGTGCGGCAAGGACGATTTGACGCATTCGGTTCTGGCAATCTGCGCGACGCGCGGCTTCGCGAGCAGCTTGAACAGCGGGCAAAAGCAGTCCGACAAGAACACCAATAATGGCGATGACGACCAAAAGCTCGACCAGAGTGAA